>NZ_CEYAVF010000036.1:0-8383 GCF_982785585.1 Reinekea sp.
TCAGCAGATAAAAGCGAGTAAAGATGCAGCAGTACTTTGCAGTTCAGGCTTTTACGGCCCTTGTTTCGATACTTATGCCGGCCGTTGTTTGGAGTCATTCCGGCGGATTGGATAACGTGGGTGGTCACGGCGATCGACGCACCGGCCTATACCATTGTCACCGCGCCACTTGCACAGAGAATGGGCCCCTTGAAGCACCCTCCGCGCCGTCGGCAGGGTCGGGCTATAAACGCGCCGATTGGCCTCATTGGCAAGACACCGACGGTGATTGTATGAACACGCGGCACGAGATGCTTGCGGCACAGGCGACCGGCCCGTTGACCCTATCGGCCGATGGCTGTTCTGTTGCCCGCGGTCAATGGCTCGACCCCTTCAGTGGAGCGTTATACACCCAAGCGAGCGATCTTGATGTCGACCACATAGTCCCCCTAGCTTGGACCCATCAGCACGGCGGCGCGCTTTGGTCTAAACAGCAGAAAGCGATTTTTGCTAATGATCCGGAGAATCTGTTGGTGGTCGATGACGGCCTGAATCAGGCCAAGGGTGCTCGGGGACCCGGTGATTGGCTGCCCCCTAACACCGGCTATCGTTGTGCCTACTTAGCCAGTTGGACGCGGGTGCTAAGCAAGTATCGCTTAAGTATGAGCACCCGCGAGGCCGCCCTGTTCCGTCGTCAACAACAGGACTGTCCTGCTTAAGTCATTTCGCTTGGGTCAAACGGCCTTGTGCTTAACCTGCAGGCGTCGCTGGTGCAGCAGCGGCTCGGTGTAGCCACTGGGTTGGCTTTGACCTTGGAAGATCAGGTCCACTGCGGCTTGAAAAGCCAGGCTGGCGGCAAAGTCGGGTGCCATGGGTTGGTAATTGCCATCAGGTCCGTTTTGCGCGTCCACGATCGCGGCCATGCGCTTCAATGACTGCATGACCTGCTCAGCCGACAGTAGGCCGTGGTGCAACCAGTTGCAGATATGTTGACTGGCAATCCGCAAGGTCGCCCGGTCTTCCATCCGCCCGATATCGTGGATATCGGGAACCTTCGAACAGCCAATGCCTTGATCAACCCAGCGCACCACATAGCCGAGCAGGCCCTGTATATTGTTGTCGAGCTCCTCTTGGCGCTCGGCCGCTGAGAGCGCGGCAGGGTCGGACAGCAGGGGAATGGTCAGCAGACTGGCCAACAAAGAGGCTGCGCTGCGCTGCTGGGGTGGTTGCTGATCCTGCAACCGATACTGGTCGAGCAACTCGGCCTGAACGCGAGCGACATCGACCTGATGGTAATGCAGGGCGTGCAGGGTTGCCGCCGTGGGCGATGGCACCCAGGCACAGCTGGCACCGGCTTGGGGGTGGCCGATCTTGGTCGCCATCATACTGGCCAGCGCATCTGGGATGGCCCACATACCCTTACCAATCTGGGCCTTACCGGCCAGCCCGGCGAGCAGACCGACGCGCACGTTATTGGCCTCATAAGCGGCTATCCACTGCTCGTCTTTCATCAACTCTTTGCGCACCACCGGCCCGGCCAACATGCTGGTGTGAATCTCATCGCCGGTGCGGTCTAAAAATCCGGTATTGATAAACACCAGGCGCTGCTGTGCAACGCGAATGCAGGCCTTCAGATTGACCGAGGTACGCCGCTCCTCATCCATAATACCGATCTTCAGGGTATTGGCCGGCAGCTCCAATAGGTCTTCAATACGGCTAAACAGGTCACAGCTAAACTGCACCTCCTCCGGGCCATGCATCTTGGGTTTGACTATATAGACGCTGCCAGAACGTGAATTGCCTTGTTGGCTCGGGCCATGCAGATCGTGCACGGCAATCAGGCAGGTTATTAATGCGTCCACTATGCCTTCCGGGACCGGTTCACCCTCAGGGCTCAAGAGCGCATCGGTGCTCATCAGATGACCCACCTGGCGAATAAACAGTAAACTGCGACCGGGCAAGGTGAGGCTGCCAGCATCCGGTGTCTGATAGGTGCGGTCCGGGTTGAGGGTGCGCACCAGCGTCTGGGCACCCTTGCTCAACGTGGCCTGGAGATCGCCCTTCATCAAACCCAACCAGTTTCGATAGACCAGGCACTTATCGGCGGCATCGACCGCAGCAATGGAATCTTCGCAATCTTGAATGGTCGTCAGCGCCGCTTCGAGCACCAGGTCCTTGACCCCCGCGGCATCGGTTTGCCCAATTAGATTGTCGCGGTCGATCTGGATTTCAATATGCAGGCCGTTTTGACGCAACAGAACCAGGTTGGGCTGCTCGGCTCGGCCGTTAAAGCCGACAAACAGCTCTGGTGCCACCAGGCCGGTACTAATATCACCGCTGAGTTCGACCACCAACTGCTGGCGCTCGACACGGTAGGCCACGGCATCGGCGTGGGATCCCTGCACCAGCGGCACGGCCTGATCGAGAAAGCGCCGACCATAGGCCTGCACCGCGCGACCGCGTTCGGGATCGTACGCCTCGGTGGCGGCTCGTTCGCTGCTCGCAGCTATTACATCGCTGCCATAGAGCGCATCGTAGAGGCTGCCCCAACGGGCATTGGCGGCATTGAGTGCGAACCGGGCATTCATCAGCGGCACCACCAACTGGGGTCCGGCGATCCGCGCTACCTCGGGGTCAACGTGCTCGGTGCTGATCTGAAAATCGGCCGGTTCCGGTACCAAATAACCAATGTCCCGCAAAAATTGTTGATAGCGTACCGGGTCTAAGGGTTGATTCTCAGGCGCTAGGTGAAAAGCATCGATCTGCGCCTGATACCGAACACGGGTTGCCAACAGCGCTTCATTTATGGGCATAAAATCGCTCAAGATACGCGTCGCGCCCGACCAAAACCGGTCGCTGTCGAAACCCAGACCGGGCAAAACCTCGGACTCGACGAACTGATAGAGTTCCGAGTCGATTCGATAACCCTCTTTAATTATAGCGTTGTTCATCTACCTCTCCCACGGGTCACTCCAACGAGCGACAGCCCAAACCGATAGGGTTCAGGCGCAATTGAATTTGAGTTTAGGCCCAGTCTCCTGGTTCAGGTCCAGAAACCTGGGTAGCCGACTTGGCTTTCGCTGGCGTTACAACACGGCTAAGCTCAGTGACCCGTCCAGTTCGATCAAATCGCAATTGGCACCTGGTCCACCGCGATCGATGACCATAAAATCACTTACCTGATGCAGGGCCAGACAATAATGGTGCCAGGTCCCAGCATGGTAATTGACACCCTGCTGAGGGCCGGCGAGAAAGGCTTGCAGTTGATTGATATCAAACTCACCAGCCGGTGCCACCACGACCCAATAGGGCTGATTCGATATAGGTATAAATGCTTGGCTGGAGAGCGGGTGCCGCTCCATCATGCGCAGCGCGACCGGTTGCACCAAGGGGGTCGAACGAAACATATTGATCAGGGTTCGACCGCCGTCTTTGGTAACATCGACGCTGGCCAGATCGTGATAGCGCTCAGTATGACCATCGTTGATGGCAAAATGAGTGGCCCGATCGCTAATTTCGATCACATCGCCAAAGGCAGCGAATGCTTCGCGGGTCAGGGGTTTGGGCTGCAGTACTCTAGGTTGTACAGTACGATTTGGCATCAGCGCGACTCCGTGCTTGAGCTTGGGCGGATTCGTCTCATGCCAAGGCCTCGCGCTTACCAAACACGCGCAGTCGCGACACCCCACCATCGGGATAGATACTCAAGCGAATGTGGCTAAAGGCCTGTTCTTTGGGCACCAGAATTTCCCGAATAAACAGATGTTCACGGTGTGCATAGAGCTTGGTTTGGCCAATAATCGGCTGCCAGTCTAGGGCTTGTAGCGCCGCTGGGTCGGCGCGCAAGGCGGCCACGGCGAGCGGATCGCCACTCGCCGTGGCGCCTTCGAGACTGAAGGTGTCGGGGTAATTGCCCTTAAAGTGGCAGGTGTCGACCAAGACTTTTTCAACGCTGCCCACCGTGGCCAGTTGAATAATCGACCAATCGGGGCCAGGATCGCGGCGCCGGCGGGTTTCCCAGCCGTCACCCATATTCTTGCCCCGTTCGGGCATGATCAGATTGTTCTTGTCGCTGTAAAACATATCGCTGACCAACAGGGCTTGGCCGCCATTTTTGATCGAGGCCAGATCGATCAGTTCGCCGTCGACAAAGTCGTGCCAATCGACTGCCACCTCACCGTAGACTCGAAAGCGCGCAATCCCGCCATCGGGATACATCTTCAGGCGTACATGGGTAAAGGCGCGCTCGTCATAAATGGCGACAACATTTTGGCTGTGCGCGCGCACGTCGGTTTTGCTCAGCAACGTCTGCCAGAGTGTGTCAGCATTGGGTTGGCCCGCGCTGTGGCAAGCCTCAATGGCCACAGCCTGAGGAGCGTTGCCGCGAAAATAGTTGGTGTCGATATCAAAACCGCGAATCACGCCGGCCATGCCCAGACGAATAATGCACCAGTCGAAGTCGGTCTCAGGACTGCGCGCGCCGGGTCGACCATAACTGCGACGAGACTCCCAGCCGTCCATCCACTTGCCCCGTTCGGTGAACTTATCATCGATAAAAACCCCCCGGCCGGCCTTGAGCAGATTCTCCATCTCGGCGAAGAAGTCATCACTGCAGGCCAGGGTTTCACCGCCGACTCGTTCACTCGCCAAGTCAACCCAACGGACCTTAAACTGCGCGTCGAGCTCGGCCTCGGGGCCGTGCAATAGATTTTGTGCCTGGTTCATCGTCAACGTTAAGGTCTCCACGGAAAGGGATTTGGCCCAGCGGGCAAGCTTGATCGAAAAAACTGACCGATCGGTTTGTTTGTTAACTTGACCCTAGGTATAAGGTTTGGTCACAAAAAATGCAAGCGCTAAATCGCTCTGAGTGGCTCGTTTGACGGGTTGTATTGATCGTTTAGGCGCTAGAAGGCCGGGCAGGATCCGGCCGATGAGCAGGCGGGTCGGTCGTTAGTCAGCCTCCGGCAAGGCCTCGAACTCGGCTCTTTTGCCGTCCATCCAGTCCTTCATCGCATTGGGGTCCTGCATCAACCCCATCATCTTATTCATCGCGGCCAAATGGGCCGGGTCGGACTGCGCAAACATGGCTTTGCCATGTTCTTGACTGAGCCCAGCGATCTCATCGAAGGTCTCGGCCTGAAAAACCAGGTCGCAGGCACCCCCTAACATTTGGCAGGTCATTTTTTTCATAGTGTCTCCAATTCTTAACGATCAGGGATACATCCATTCAAAGCACCCAACGCCCTCTTTAACAGGCTTTTCCAACTGACCCACCCAAAAAAAAGCGTTGATGCAATGGCTCTTGACTCGAAAGATAGTGCGCGATATTGGCCGGCAAAACAACCAGGATAGAGGTGCATCTGGCCAAATGGGGTTATTATGCCGTTATCGAAAAATAACAACCGGGCTATCCTGCCCGGCACAAGATCTCTAAGGACCGCTATGATTACCCATGAACCGAACCCCCAGTATCACGCCAATCCTGAGCGCTATGAGCAGATGCAATACGACCGATGCGGACGCAGTGGTTTAAAGTTGCCTAAGTTGTCACTCGGTTTGTGGCAAAACTTTGGTGCCGTCGACGCCCAATCCAATGCCCGCGCCCTGTTGCGCAAGGCATTCGATTTAGGCGTCACCCACTTCGACCTGGCCAACAACTATGGCCCCAACTATGGCTCCGCCGAATCGACCTTTGGTCAGCTCTATAAGCAGGATTTTACCCGGCACCGCGATGAGCTGATTATTTCCAGCAAGGCCGGTTATGACATGTGGCCCGGCCCCTATGGCATGGGCGGTTCACGCAAGTACCTGGTGTCCAGTTGCGACCAGAGTCTGGCGCGCACCGGCTTGGATTATTTTGATATCTTTTATCATCACTGCATGGACGCCGAAACCCCGATCGAAGAGACCATGCAGGCACTGGACTATATAGTCCGTTCCGGCCGGGCGCTCTATGTTGGCATTTCCAACTACCAGCCCACCGAAACCCTGGAGGCCATCCGCATCCTGCGCGACCTGGGCACTCCCCTGCTAATTCATCAACCGCGGTACAACATGTTTGATCGCTGGATTGAAGACGGTCTTACCCAGGTACTCCTCGATGAAGGGGTTGGCGCCATGGTCTTTTCGCCGCTGGCTCAGGGCCTGCTCTCGAATAAATATCTCAATGGGGTACCCGACGGTTCACGCGCCGCGCGCCCGGAATTGATCTACCTAAACGATAAGGATCTGACACCGGAAAAATTGACCAAGGTGAAGGCCCTGAATGAGATTGCCGAGGCGCGCAGCCAAAGCTTGGCCCAGATGGCCATTGCTTGGAACCTGCACAATGCCGCCGTCACCAGTTGTTTGATCGGCGCCAGCCGGGTTGAACAGATTGAAGACTCGGTTGCCGCCTTGGCTAAACTCGATTTCTCGGCCTCGGAATTGGCCGCGATCGAGACGATCTTAGGCTAGGCCGCTTTGGACCGATCAACTACCGTCGGGCCGAGTGGCCCGCTCGGGGTAGATCCGGGCTCAACTTTGCAGTTGCGTAGCCTTTGCGCCATCGGCCTTTGCTAATTGGCACCACTCCACGTAGGGTGCAACCATAGGCCACTATTCAACACTCATTAGTAAAAGAGACCCCACCCTTGCTAGTCCTCGAAGTAATATTAGTGCTGCTGACCTTTTTTTTCGGGGCATCTATCCTCTGGTCCACTCTTTTCTTGGGAATTCCACCCATGCCCAGCTCCAAAAAAGCACGCCAAGCGATGATCCAACTGAGTCATGAAACCGGGCTCGGGCCTATTTTTGAGCTCGGCAGCGGCTGGGGCAATCTGCTGATTCCGATGGCACTGAAACATCCGCAACGAAAAATAGTCGGTTATGAACTATCGCTCCTGCCTTGGCTGACAACGGCGGTGCTAAAAAGACTATTCAGGCTGAATAATTTACAGGTGTTTCGGAAGAATTTCTTACACGCAGACCTGAGCAGCGCTGCGCTTGTAATATGCTATTTATGCCCAAACGGCATGCACGATATTGAGACGCAACTGGCATCGAAGGATGGTAATTTAGAGTATTTGATCAGCAATAATTTCGCTCTGCCATCACACCAAGCGGTGGCAAAAATTCAACTAACAGACTTTTATAAATCGCCCGTTTATCTCTACAAGTTTAAACACGCTTAGGCCAAGGTCACCTGGATCGTGACCTAAAACCCAGCCGCCAAACTATTTCGCCTAAACAAACAGGTGACTAATTTCCTTCAATTCCGCCTTGCTGTTTAGCAACTCATCCGGTGTCAGGCCGGTCAATTCGTGCGGAAACACCAACCATTCGTCGCTGGTTTGAACATAATAGTCCGGCACCATGCTGACCTGGTTATTGTTCGGTTTGTACCATGGGCAGGCGATGCGCATATCGGTCGGGGTGTTTAAGCGCGAGAGCTTTTTAATCTGGGCGATCAGCGCATCAATGCTGCGGCCGGAATCGAACACGTCGTCGACGATCAACAGCTTATCGCCGGCATTGGCGTTTTCGATTAAATAATGCAGGCCGTGCACCTTAATCTCTTTCGATTGCTGACCAATGCCATAATACGAAGAGGTACGCACGGCGATGTGGTCGGTGACGATGCCTTTAAAATCAAAATATTCCTGCACAGCAATACCAATGGGTGCACCGCCGCGCCAGATACCGATAATAAAGTCTGGGCGAAAGCCATCTTCGAGCACTTGATTGGCGAGTCGAAAGGAGTCGATCAACAACTCTTGTGAGGTAATAAATTTCTTTTCTGACATGTCTAAAACCAAAGTTAACCGAGTGGCCAGATTATAGTCGAACCGAAAAGCCTTGTATGCCTTTACTGACCTCAAGAAGCTTTTGGCGAGCGAGACGGCGCTGCGGCGCAGGTCTAAGTGCTCGGCATAGTAAGATTTTCGCGTTTCGCCCGGCCTTAGGACTCACTCGCCGCTATGCCGGCTATCGAGGCCTGCTCTGAGGGCCAGTAGCCAAATTGCGCCTTAAAAGCGCGCGAAAAGCCTTCTTGTGAGCTGTAGCCAAAATTCAGGGCCACCTTGCCAACCCGCTCGCCACGCTTGAGGCCTTGTTGGGCCAAGGTCAGGCGCCATTGCCGAACATAGAGCATGGGACTCATACCGACCGTCAGATTGAACCGTTTAATAAAGGCGCTACGTGATAAACCAGCCGCTGCTGCCAGTTGATCGGTATTCCAGGGCACGGACGGCTTATCGTGGATGGCCACCAAGGCGAGCTTCAGCTGGTCATCGGCCAAACCGGCCATGGGTCCGCTGGCACATAAACCCTGCTCGATCGCGAAGCGCAGTAGGTATATGGTCAGGACTTCATAGAGTCGATCGAGCGCGGCCGGGCCGCCGCACCGCGGTGTTTGGGTCTCGTT
>NZ_CEYAVF010000036.1:8483-20749 GCF_982785585.1 Reinekea sp.
GCCGAACGCGGCATCAATACCGTTGCTATCAGCTCCGATGGGATGGAACGGGCGCAAGATATGGCGAAAAAAATATCTGCCGAGAACTTGCGTGTTGCCTATGGCCTGAGCCTGGCCGATGCGCGAGACTGGGGTCTGTATATCTCCACCTCGCGCGGTACCACCTCGATCGGCATCGAAGAACCGGCGTTGTTTTCTGAACCGGGCCTATTTCTAGTCAATCCAGATCAATCGCTGTTTTTTGGCTCGGTCAATACCATGCCTTTTGTCCGCCCCCATTTCAGTGAGCTGCTCGGTGCCGTGGATTTTGCGATCAAAAATAACTATCCAGCCCGGGGTGAATATACCGGACCGGTCTAGTAACGCGCTTGGCGCTGGCCGTTTAAACGACCCAGTGCTTGGCCCGGTTAATCGGTGTCGTTGCGACGCCGGTTGACCACATCGAACACCACACCGGAGATCGGCGTGAAACGGGCAACCCGAATCATCAAGTCACGCACCCTACCCCGCTCACTCACTCGCAGCTCTGGCGCTCCGGGGATGTACCAGAGTACGACCAATAACCGCATCAACGATGACAGGATAAAGATCACCGCGATCGGCCGTTCAATATGTACCCGTATTCCCGCCAACGAAAAATCCGCCGGTAACCAGTGAATAATATAGCCGCCAGCCAAGGCACCGAGACAGACCGCCAGGGCACCCACCGAGGAGTGCAACGCCGAATAGCTGGCAAAATGCAGGTGACGCGGTTTCTGATCGTAGAGGTAGTTCGAACTGGCTAGAGTAAAACCGCTCCAGGCCAAACCACCCATCGCCTGCACTGAAATCAAATACAGATAGTTATCGGAAAACAGCCACAACACCGGCAGGGCCGGAATAATGCTGGCGCAGATCGCCATAACATAACGATTACCCTTGCGATCACACACCTTGCCCCAAAAAGGCAGCATCAAAAATTGCACCAGAATCGAACTGCCGGTACTGAGGGTAAACTGGGTATAGGTGAACTGCAGGTCGCGCAGCATATAAATGGCAAAAAACGGCCCCGACAGCGCCACAAAACACTGCATACCGGCCATAAACAGACTGAAGCGGCGAAACTCACGGTCGTCCCACAATTGGTAGAGATGGCGTAACGATTGCGCCAAGCTGTGCCGCTCCCCCAGGGTCGGCTGCTCATGGCTGTCGTGCATCTTGGCGAGCAGCACAGTTGAGGCGCCACGGCCAAAGGCGGCCACACTAAAGAGCGCGCTAAAACCCAGCCAGGTTAGGCCCAGCGACTGGCTGCCGGTGAGCAGCAGGCCACCGCCCAAGAACGCCAAGAAAGAGGTCAGCATGGCAATACGACTGCGCCGGCCGAAGAACCGACCACGCATCGCATCGGGCACCAGCTGCCCCATCCAGGCGCGCCAATGCGGCAGAATCAGGTTGGCACAGGTATGGTAAACCGCCAACGCCAACAACAGCGTGCTAATGGGTTTATCGAACAGATTCGGGATCGCCAACAGCGCCACCAACACCAAGGCCATAGACTGCACCGCGGCGCTGATAAAGATCAGTCGATGGCGATGCACCCATTGACCGAACCAAACCGCAATCAACTGGAACAGCCCACCGAGCAGCTGCGGCAAGGCGGTGAGCCAACCGATCTGAACCGAGGTAGCCCCTAAAAATACCGCGAAGGCGTTGACGTATTGGTCAAAACTGCCGGTCATTAAGGCCGAGGCAAAACTCTCCCGTTGGGATAGGGTTAGGCTCTTGCGCAATTGCGCCTTGCCAGCTCGGTTCAGGGGTCCAGGGACAGGCACGATGGATGGCTTCCTTCTGTTGGAATCGATCGGCACCAATGCAAACGGTCGATCGCATCCCATTGATAAATCACAGTTTCGGAGCTGGAATATAGGCCTATAGGCGCTGCAAGCAAGAGGAAATAGCAGTTTAGGGCACGGGCGACGAATCAACCGAGTTAGTTGTCGCAATGCTGTAAAGCGTGCGTTCGAGTGATCTTATATCGGCTGAGCTAGGGCCCGTTACAGTGAGCTAGCTAAGCAAGCAAGCTCGTAACCGGGTGGTGAGCGGGGCTGCGTCAAGTGCTCGGTCAAGGATCAGTTCCAGTCGATTGACTGATTGGCCGGGCGCCTCTGATTCAGTTTCGGTTTCGGTTTCGGCGCCGAGGGTCCGATTGATCTGCAAGGAGCCCACTGCGGTATTGATCCAGGCCTTAACACGAATTGGGCGCACCTCATCAATCAGCGCAATCAGAGCCGATGGGTCAAACCGATCAGTCGGCAAAAATTGCCAACCGATGCTGTAATGGCCCGCGCTGCTATTTTGCAAACAAACCCAGTCACCTGGGGCTGGGCCCAAGGGCAGATTTATCCGGGGTTGAGCAATGGTTAGCGCCGGCGCTGAATGTGCGACGACTGGCGCGTCGGTTCCGTCCGCCAGTAGCTGCGCCAAGCTGACCGGCTGTTCTGCACTAGAACGCATCGGCGCGGCCAATTTGGGAAAATTGGCGCTCAAAAACGCCGTCAAATCCGCAAATTCTGTGCCCTGATATTGGTCTGCCTTGCTGGCCACAACTCGGTCCGCAATCGCCAATTGCTGGCGAAAGGTTGGGTGCTCGCTATAGCGTGAATCTTTGATCAGGCGGGCATCGACTAGGGTCACGGTCTGTTGCACGTCCAGCACCCCCTGATACAAAGGTCCCGTTAACACCGCCAACACCGCCTTGGGATGACCCAGTCCGGTCGGCTCGATAAAGAAACGATCCGGTTGCGCGCGTTTGAGTAAGCGATTCAGGGCAACGGTCAGCGGCACGCCGGCAGCACAGCAGAGACAACCACCGGCGACCTCTTGGATAAACACATCATCGGTTTTGGTATCGGACTGCTCAGTGGCACCGCTAAGCAGCGCAGCATCCAAACCGATAGCACCAAACTCATTGACCAATATGGCCCAGCGCTCGTGCGCGGGCTTTTGGGCCAACCAATGTTGTAGCAGGGTGGTCTTGCCAGCACCTAAAAAACCGGTAATCAGATGGGTCGGAATCTGCTTCAGCATAGGGCTAATAGTTCTGCGGGTATTTGGCGGTAAAGCGGGTGAAGTATTGATAACAGGTCCGCTCATCCTGGATCAGATCGCCGGTCGGGTAGAACAGCTCGCCGAACACGATTTTCTTCTCGCGATAATCGAAGCCAACCGGGGCGATTGGTATCGCAGCGCCAATGGCGATGCGCAGGAAACCATTCTTAAACTTGCCGACTTTGGCCCGAGTGCCTTCCGGGGTGACGGCCAAATGCAAACGCGCGTGCTGTTGATATTGATCGACAACCTGCTCAACCATGCCTCGGGGCGCGTGGCGGTATACTGGTATGCCACCCAAACGGGTCATCAGGCCCTTTATCGGCCAGACAAAGAGCGAATGCTTGCCCAACCAACGGCCCTTAAAGCCGATCGCCAGCATGCCAAACAGGCCAATAAAGAAATCCCAATTGCTGGTGTGGGGGGCCACCACAAACATCAGCTTGGGTTGATTCGGCAGCTCGCCGGCAAAAGACCAGCCCAGCGCGCCAAACAGCGTTCGACCCAACCAGCGGGTAAAGCGGTTGCCAAAAGAATCCCAATTATCCGGTAACGGCGGTATATACAACAAAGGTTAACTCCTCTTTTTATCGCTCAGCCCGGCAGTGTAGCGGATAAAGCGCAGCGCAGGTAATGGCCAGCGACTGAGCACAAAAAAACCCCGCTCCCGGGCCTAAAAACTAAGCCTAGAAGTGGGGTTGCGACGTGCCAGTGGGCTAGAAACTCAGCGAAACATCCTCATGCACCGATTGACAGGCCGCAACCGACAGGGCCAGTTTTTCGGACAAGCGTGGCTGTAAGCGCACCCCGATGGTGTCATTCAGGTTTTGTTCCAGTACCTTCAGGCCCGGTAAAACCTGCTGATTGGCCTGGCGCATCCAAGTCAGATCGGCCGCCAACTGCGCGAGCGCCTGATCTTTGAAGTCTAGCGCTTTGGCCTGATCCGGCGCAGAGCCTCGGAGGGCACGGCGGGCTTTATTGACCAAAACACCAACCTGATCGGCCCCGGTGACCTCGCCAATTTCAGCAGACAGTTCTTTGATCAAATCCATCGCGGTATCGGCATCGTTGTTCATCACCATAGCATCGATGCGCTCAATTTTTTGCGCCAATGTAGCCAAGCTTTCCGGATTGGCTAACAGATCAATGGCCTCTTGAATCGGTCGATAAGCATTATCGACATGATTGCGATAGGCGCGCTGGGCTTTCTGCAGATCGCTTAAGAGGATTTGATAGGCGGCATTTTCGGCTTCCCAAGACAGCGGGATATTGGCATTTAACTGCATAATGTCCTCATTGAGCACCGCCACCGACGCTTCCGCTGCGGCGATATCACCTGCCGAGATGCTGGTATCGAAGCGCGCTTCGTCGATTAGGTCTTCGTGAACTTTAATCTCAGTGCGCAGCTTGCGAATATCAGATTCGATACCCCGAACCTGAATGTGCAATGGACCGAAGGCTACCGAGGCCTGATCGATCACCGCGCTGGCCAGGTTCACTGAATCGACCAATGCAAAGGTTCCGCTGCTTTGGGTCAGAGCCGTTGCCAACGCGTTTTGCATATCTTCCGGCAAGGCGGACATATCGACTCTGGCCATGGTATCGATCGCGGCCAGAATAACGCCTTCGTTGCGTTGGTAATTGGCAAAGACGTTGCGCTCCAGACACTGCTGCAACTTCGGATTAAGCGGCGGCGGTGCGTTCTCCGAAGTGAGGTAAATACGATTCGGTAAATAGTTCACTAAGGGCGGGATCAGACCGACAATTAATAGCGCCAGCAGTTGCAGGCCGATAAAGGGCACCACGCCCTTATAGATATCGAGTGTCTTAACCACCTTGGGTGCCACGCCGCGTAAATAGAACAGCGCGAAACCAAAGGGCGGTGTCAAGAAGGAGGTCTGCATATTCAGGCCAATCATCACGCCCAACCAAACGGCGGATATGTTGGCATCCGGTGCGGCCAACAAGATGGGCGCAACCAGTGGCACGACCACAACGGCAATTTCGATAAAGTCGAGGAAGAACCCGAGCAAGAAAATCACCAACATCACGACGATAAACTGGGTCCAAAAACCGCCCGGCAAACTGGTCAGCGCATGGCGGACCAACTCTTCACCGCCAAAGGCACGGAAAGCAGCGGTCAACATGGCGGCACCGATCAGGATCACAAACACCATGCTGGTGGTCTTAACGGTTTCGGTCATGACCTCATTCAGGGTGTTATCGGTTTTAAACACGCGCCAAGTACTCCAACCGATGGAGACAAAGAGCACGATGGTCAGGCAAACGGCCAAAATAAAGCCAAACACTTCGCCAGGACTGGTGAGGTTTTTGACATTGATCGACCAAACACTGAGCACCAGGACGATGCCGATGACCGCAAGGACGCCGAGCAAGGCCGGGGTATAAACGTGGCGATCGCCTTTAAAAATACGGTAACCGCCCATCAAGATGGCGCCCACGGCACCGATGGCGCCGGCCTGATTAACAGTTGCGACACCGCCCAAGATGGACCCGAGCACAATAAAAATCAACGCCAATGGCGGCACTAAGGCCTTGAGCACGTTCCACAAAAACTGGCGATCGTAGGCGCCATCATAGGGTACCGGCGGTGCCAAGTTAGGCTTCAGAATTGCGGTAATTAGGATGTACAGGATATAGATACCAACCAGCATCAGGCCGGGGATAATCGCGCCCATAAACATATCGCCGGCACTGGCTGAGACCACATCGAGATGGGAGGGCATGGAGAACTCGCCGGTAATCTCGCGGTATTCAGTCGCGCGCATGGTCGAGGCTTGATCGGCGGCTGAGGACAGTTGGTCGGCAAGAATAATCAGTACGATAGAGGGCGGGATAATCTGCCCCAGCGTACCGGAGGCACAGATAGTACCGGTTGCAAGCGAGGTATCGTACTTATTGCGCAACATAGCGGGTAAGGAAATCATACCCATGGCGACCACGGTGGCGCCAACGATACCGGTCGTGGCCGCCAACAGCGCGCCCACCAATACTACCGAAATGCCAAGGCCGCCAGGGACCGGACCGAACAATTGCGCCATAGCCACCAACAGATCTTCGGCGATGCGCGAGCGTTGCAACATGATGCCCATGAAAATAAACAGCGGAATGGCGATCAGGGTGTCGCGTTCGACTTCCCAATAGAGACTGCGAAAGTTCGTGACCCCGGCAGACAACCACTGCGTGGGACCGCCATCGGCAAAGTAAGCCGAGGAGTCACCGGCGAACAGCCAGCCACACAAGGCCGCGAGCGAGATCGCCAAGATGGCGGAGCCTGGTAATGCGAAGGCGACCGGAAATCCGGAAATTAATGCGCCGACCATTAGACAGACGAGAATGGTTAAAAACAACAGTTCCATGGGTTACCTCTACCTTTAAGCCATCACATCGTCGTGTTGGTCTTGGATCACTTCAACTTCACCAACTAGAATGGCGACATTTTTTAACAGATAGCTGCAAAACTGCAGGATCATTGATACCGCAAACACCACCAAGAAGCCGGCCATTAGGTATTTAATAAACAAGCCATAGCCGGATTGGGAAATCTCAAAGCTGGCCAAGGGGCTGTTGATAATACTGGTGCTATCCCACATGCCGAGGGTCAAGATGACCCAGCACAGGGGCAGACCGAGCACCAGCACGCCGAGGGAATTGACCCAAGCCTTATATTGCACCGACTTGCCGGCAAATATTACATCGACCCGAACATGCCCCTCCTCTTTGAGGGTATAGGCGCTGGCAAACAAAAACAGACCGGCATACCAGAAGCGCACCAGATCACCCATCAGGGTCTGTTCATAGGAAAAGATAAAGCGCGCGACCACGATCCATAACTCGGCAAAAACCACCAGCAACGCCAACCAAGACATTGACACGGTCTTGATGCGGTAGGCCATTAGCATGCTGACCAGGATTAGCGGGTAATGCACATAGCTACCGCGAAAAATCGACTTGCCTAGGTTAGAAGCCAGTTCTTGGCCAAAGACTGGGAGCAGCAGATCTTCGACTCGCATCCACGACAATAGGCCATCGAACAGTCCGATAAGCACGACTGACCAGAAGGCGACGCGGATGAGGTAGGCAGACCAGTCTGACAAGCGCTGACTGTCATCGATCATTCGGTGAGCGGGAGTCGTGACCATACGATACAACGCAATGGGGACCACAGCCAAATAAGACAAAAGCTGCAACCACGCCAGCAGACCCTGGTTTTGGGTCGCTTCGCTCTGGTTGAGAAAATATTGCACCACACCGGGCCATTCGCGCCACACGATGAGGTAATTGTTAATCAGGTAGATCAGGGTAATAAAAACCATCGAATAGCCAATGGTACGGATCACCCAATTTAAGCGCCGATAGGTCGACGTGATGGGTTGAGCAATGACAGCTTCAATATCCACAGAATCACCAAGTATTTGAATCGGTTGAGTTTTTTAAAATAAAGCGCCACTCGGGTTGACCCGGTGACGCTCGAATTTCAGGCGACGGACTTACCCGGAGGCAAGCCTGTGCTGGTTACCGGTACTAGAGTCCCAATACGCGGTTACGCTGAGCCACATAGGCAGTATCAGAAATGTTGTTCCAGGCACCAATCTCACGACGAGACTTAACAAAACTCTCGTGAATACGTTTGGCCAGTTCATCATGTTTCTGAACTTCGTCGAAAACTTCTTCCGACGCTTCACCAAACGCATCGTAAGTGTCTTCAGAGAAGTTACGCAGTTGCACGCCTTGCTGGTTCAACAAACGCTCCAGAGCAGAACCGTTCTTAGCGTTGAACTCGGCAAACATCACTTCATTTTCCATCGAGGCGGCAGCTTCGATAATGGTCTGATCGGCCTTTGATAGGGCATCCCACCACTTCTTGTTCATCTGCACGCTGAGCATAGAGCCTGGCTCATGGAAACCTGGGTAGTAGTAGTACTTGGCGGCTTCGTAAAGCTTCATGATTTCGTCGTTCCACGGTCCAACCCACTCAGTGGCATCGATCGCGCCAGAAACCAGGTTTTCGTAGATTTGACCGCCGGGTAAAGAGACCGGAGAACCGCCCATCTTAGCCAGTACAGAGCCACCCAAACCAGGCATACGCATTTTTAAGCCTTTGAAATCGGCTGCAGTCTTCATTTCCTTACGGAACCAACCACCCATCTGCACGCCAGTATTACCGCACATTAGGCCTTTCAGACCGAATCCGGCTGAGAGCTCATCCCACAGTTCTTGACCGCCACCAAAACGCATCCAAGCATTCATTTCTGTTGCCGTTAGACCGAAAGGAACAGAGGTGAAGTAACCAAAACCGGGGTGTTTGCCGGTAAAGTAGTATTCTGCGCCGTGGTACATCTGAGCATTGCCAGAAGCCACTTCATCAAATACGTCGAATGCACCAACACGCTCGCCCGCGGCGAAATACTTAGCGGTGATACGGCCGTCGGTCATATCAGACAAACGTTGAGCAAAACGCTGCGCGCCTGTACCCAGCCCGGGGAAATCGCGTGGCCAAGTGGATACCATGGTAATTTCAATGCGTTCTGCTGCCATCGCTGGCGCGGAAATGGCTGTGGCGGCGGCAACGGTGCCTGCACCAACCAAACCTTTTTTGATCACTTCACGTCTTTTCATTTATATCTCCTGGTTGATCGCTATAGTTTCCCGTGGGTGCAGTCACTGCACGCCCGAGCAAGCGTATTGGATCTTTATTCTTGTTTTAGCTGTGATATGACAGCCAACCAAAGTTTGAGCGGATCTAGACTGATCTATAACTGCGCCTATATTGGTATTGTTTTTGGCGACTCGACTAATCTAGACAACTCAGCCGTGCTTTAACAGCACTATTTTACTGGGTAGTACTATTTTATGACTTTTAGTTAGCTCCATTCCGGTGGCGCGCGATCGATCAAAAGCTGATATTCTTGTGATTAAAGCCTTCACAGGCCCGATAAGGTCCTTCACAGGCCCGATAAGGTCATATTGCTATCTTTGTTTACAACGTCCTTATATGGTTACCAAATGAAGGTATTGGGCCGTCTACATCATCCGGCCAGACAACACGCACCATCAGATGCCAAGCTTTGGGCGTCCATGGCGCAAAATTTTGCTGACTTATTCTGATTGGGAAACACTATGCCATTGAACATTGCAGTGCCTATCGATACGAATCCGGGGGAAACCCGAGTACCGGTAAGCCCGGTGACCGCTAAAAAACTGACCGAACTCGGCTTTACTGTCACGCTGGAAAGTGGTGCAGGTGTTGCCTCCCAGTTTTCCGATGACGATTATCGCCAAGCCGGTGCCAGCATTGAAACCGATGTCGCTGCGCTCTATAAGAGCGCCGATCTGATTCTAAAAATCAATGGCCCGGTCGCCAACCACCCCAAGACGGGGCAGTCGGAACTGGCGATGCTCGCGCCGAATAAGGCCTGGATCTCCTTTCTCGCCCCGGCGCAGAACCCTGAGTTGCTCGAACAATTCAAGACTCAGGGTATCAGCGCCCTCTCGCTCGATGCCATCCCGCGCATCTCACGCGCACAGAAAATGGATGTGCTTAGCTCCATGGCCAATATCGCCGGTTATCGTGCCGTGATAGAGGCGGCACACAGCTTTGGCCGCTTCTTTACCGGCCAGATTACCGCCGCGGGCAAGGTGCCACCGGCCAAGGTGTTGGTGATTGGTGCCGGCGTGGCCGGCCTATCGGCATTGGGTGCGGCCAAGAGCTTAGGCGCCATCGTGCGCGCCTTTGACACCCGTATAGAAGTGAAAGAACAGGTTCAATCGATGGGCGGAGAATTCCTCACTGTCGAGATAGAGGAAGACGGTGCTGGCACCGGTGGCTACGCCAAACAGATGTCACAGGCCTTTATCGATGCCGAGATGGCGCTCTTTCTGGAGCAGGCTAAAGAAGTCGACATAATCATCACCACAGCACTGATCCCCGGTCGTCCGGCGCCAAAGCTAATTACCGAAGCCATGGTCAAGGCGATGAAGCCGGGTTCGGTTGTGGTCGATCTGGCCGCGCCCAATGGCGGCAACTGCGAATGCACGGTGAAAGATGAGATTGTTATCGCCCATGAAGTTAAAATCATCGGATACACCAATCTGGCCGCGCGCGCAGCGAACCAGGCCAGCACCCTGCTGAGCAATAACGTGTTCAGCCTGATCGGCCATCTGTGTCCGAATAAAGACGGCTTACTGAATATCGATCTGGCCGATGAGATTACCCGTGGCTGCACCGTCGCCCATGAGAAGGACATTCTCTGGCCGCCACCGGCGCCGCAACTGTCCGCCGCCCCGGCCAAACCGGCTGCGGCACCCGCGGCACCGGGAGTCGAAAAAGTCAAAAAAGCACAGCCCATCGTGCTCTATTGGCTTATCGCCGGGGCCCTGATGCTCGGTTTGGGCCAAGTCGCTCCGGCTGATTTCATGGGTCACTTTACCGTCTTTGTCTTGGCCATCTTTGTCGGCTGGCAGGTGGTCTGGAACGTCAGTCACTCGTTGCACACACCCTTGATGAGTGTCACCAATGCGATTTCCGGTATCGTCGTGATCGGCAGCCTGCTGCAGGTCTCCGGTAGCGGTTCGAACCTGGTCACCATCCTCGCCGGCATTGGCATCCTGTTTGCCAGTATCAATATTGCGGGCGGCTTCTTTGTCACCCGTCGCATGCTCAATATGTTTCGCCGGGAGGTCAAATAATGACCGGTTTATATTCGATGGCCTACTTGCTGGCCGGTATCTTTTTCATTCTCTCGCTGAACGGCCTGAGTTCCCAAGAAACCGCACGGCGCGGTAATGTCTATGGTATGACCGGTATGGCCATCGCCGTCCTGGCGACCATTGCTTCGCCCGATGTCACGGTCTACACCCTGCTGGTTCCGGCCATGCTGATTGGCACCGCGATCGGGCTGTGGCTGGCAATGCGCGTCGAGATGACCGGCATGCCGCAGCTGGTTGCTATGCTGCATAGCTTTGTCGGCCTGGCCGCCGTGCTGATTGGCTGGGGCGGCGTGCTCGATCCGCGCTCCATGCATGTCGGCGCCGAAGCCGTTATCCACAACACCGAAATCTTCCTGGGAATCTTTATTGGCGCCATCACCCTCACCGGTTCCTGGGTCGCCTGGGGTAAACTGCAGGGCACCCTCTCGGGCAAGCCGTTGATGTTGCCATTCCGCCATGGTCTCAACGCCATTGCCTTAATCGCCTCGATTGTCTTAATGATTATCTTTGTGCGCGACGCACACAGCGTCAACGCTATTCCGATATTGTTGGCCATGACCCTGATTGCCGGCCTGATGGGTATCCATCTGGTCGCGGCGATCGGCGGCGCGGATATGCCCGTGGTGGTCTCGATGCTCAACAGCTATTCTGGCTGGGCGGCTGCCGCCACCGGCTTTATGCTCGGCAACGATCTGCTGATCATTACCGGTGCCTTGGTGGGCTCGTCGGGCGCGATCCTCAGCTACATCATGTGCAAGGCGATGAATCGCTCCTTTATCAGCGTGATCCTCGGCGGCTTCGGCAATGGCGGCGGTGAGATAATCGCCGATGAAGAATACGGTGAAGCCAATACGGTGAGCCATGAAGAGGCCGCAGAATGGCTTAAGGACGCCGACACCATCGTAATTACGCCCGGTTTCGGCATGGCCGTCGCCGCCGCCCAACAGGCCGTCGCGGAGATGACCGAACGCCTGCGCAAGCAAGGCAAAACGGTGCGTTTTGCCATCCATCCGGTCGCCGGTCGCTTGCCGGGCCATATGAACGTGTTATTGGCCGAAGCCAATGTGCCCTATGACCTGGTACTGGAAATGGATGAGATCAATCCTGACTTGCCCAGTACCGATGTGGTTATGGTCATCGGCGCCAACGACATCGTTAATCCCGATGCCATTGAAAAGCCCAACTCGCCGATCGCCGGTATGCCGGTGTTGGAAGTTTGGAAGGCGAAAAAATGCATTGTCTTGAAACGATCCATGGCCTCTGGCTACGCCGGCGTGCAAAATCCACTCTTTTTCAAAGAGAACTCGGCCATGTTGTTTGGCGATGCCAAGGAAAGTGTGCAGAAGGTGCTCGCCAACCTCTAGGCTGAGCCGCCCGAAAACAAAAAAACCGGCAAATGCCGGCTTTTTTTTGTGCGCTAAATGACACCTAACGGCCCGCCTAACAGC
>NZ_CEYAVF010000036.1:20849-32911 GCF_982785585.1 Reinekea sp.
GCCCGCCTAACAGCGGGAAGCGTCGGGCGACCGCGGGCTTAGGCTAGGCTTATTTTTTGCGTTGTTTCTTCGGCAGGATGGTCTTCACCTTGGGCGCGGGTCGACCACCCGATCGGCCCGGCTTCGTCGCCAGCTTGGCCTTTGGCACACCCTTATAGGGTTGACGCTTAACACTTTGCTTCTCTTCCGCCGGCACCAGACAATGATCGCCATCGCCGATCAGACGAGCCAGACCCATGCGCTGCAGGGCGTCGCGAATCAAATGCCAGCCCGACTTATCGTGGTAGCGCAACAGGGCTTTCTGGAGCTGACGCTCCTCGATTTTCTTCACTACATTCACCCGTGGGCTCTTGTAGGTGACCTTCTTCAACGGGTTTTTGCCGGAAAAGTACATCGCCGTGCCCAGACTCATCGGCGATGGGTAAAAGGTTTGCACCTGATCAACCTTCATATCCTGGTTCTTGAGCCAGAGCGCCAGATTCACCATATCTTCATCTTCGCAGCCCGGGTGGGCAGCAATAAAGTAAGGAATCAGATACTGCTTTTTACCCGCCTCTTTAGAATACTTGTCGAACATCTGCTTGAAGCGATCGTAACTGCCCATGCCGGGTTTCATCATCATCTGCAACGGTCGAGTTTCGGTATGCTCCGGAGCGATTTTTAGGTAGCCGCCAACATGGTGGGTCACGAGCTCTTTGACGTACTCAGGATCTTCAATGGCCAAGTCATAGCGCAGACCGGAGGCGATGGCAACGGTGTGGATGCCGGGCGTCTTGCGCACCTTGCGGTACAGCTGGGTGGTCATCGAGTGATCGGTTTTGAGATTGACACAGATGGTCGGATAGACACAGCTGAGCCGGCGACAACTGGCTTGAATCGCGTCGTCCTTACACTGAAGATGGTACATATTCGCGGTCGGGCCGCCCAAATCGGACAACGCGCCACTAAAACCGGGCACCTTGGCTTTAATATCCTCGACTTCTTTAAGCACCGATTCATGCGAGCGCGACTGAATAATGCGCCCCTCGTGTTCGGTGATAGAACAGAAGGTACAGCCGCCAAAACAGCCGCGCATAATATTAATCGAGGTTTTAATCATGTCGTAGGCAGGTATTTTCGCTTTGCCGTAACTCGGGTGCGGCACCCGGGCATATTCTAGGTCGAAGACACCGTCCATCTCCTCGGTGCGCAATGGAATCGGTGGCGGATTGACCCACACTTCACGATTACCATGACGCTGCACCAGGGTGTGGGCATTGTGTGGGTTGGCCTCGACATGCAGCACGCGGCTGGCGTGGGCATAGAGCGCCGGGTCGTTACGGATTTTTTCAAACGATGGCAGTCGGATACAAGTCAGCTCGTGATCGATATCGAATTTCCGCTGCAGGGGCATCGGAATAATCCGCACCACCGAGACATTATCGTCTACCTCAGGCTTGCTCGCCGCGTCACTGGCGCCACAGCTGGCTTTGTCCCCTGCCTCGTTGATCGGCTCCTTCTGCTCATAAGGATTGGGCTCGTTAAACTCGGTTATTGCGCCGATATTGCTCGGCCAATCGATCCGGCTGGAGTCGATTTCGGTCCAGCCATTGGGCACTTCTTTCTTTAACACCACGGTGCCGCGAACATCGGTGATCTCGCCAATGGGAACATTATTGGCCAATCGGTGAGTCACCTCGACCAGCGCTCGCTCGGCATTGCCGTAGAGCAGAATGTCGGCATTAGAATCAAACAGAATTGAATGACGCACCTTATTGCTCCAGTAATCGTACTGGGCGATTCGGCGCAGGCTGGCCTCGATGCCGCCCAGCACGATGGGCACCTTAGGGTAGGCTTCTTTGCAGCGTTGACTGTAGACCAAGACCGCGCGTTCTGGTCGCTTACCGCCTTCATTGTTGGGGGTATAGGCATCGTCGTTGCGCACCTTTAGATCGGCCGTATAGCGGTTGATCATGGAATCCATGTTGCCCGCTGTGATGCCAAAATACAGTTTGGGCTCGCCCAATATCTTGAACGGCTCGGCGGATTGCCAGTCGGGCTGGGCAATGATGCCCACACGAAAGCCCTGAGCCTCCAAGGTCCGACCGATTACGGCCATACCAAAGCTCGGATGGTCGACATAGGCGTCACCCGAGATGATGATAATGTCGCACTGATCCCAGCCCAGCGTGTCCATTTCCGCACGACTCATCGGCAAGAAAGGCGCAGCAACTTTTTCGGCATGCTGGTATTTGGGGTATTTAAATAGATCGGGGGCGGTCTTAAACATAACGCAACAAAATATCACAACGAAACCAGACGACACTTTAACAGAAAGTTAAATAGTCGTCCCCGACTCGATGGCCTCCAACGAGAAAACTTCTCATTGGAGGCGTTGGCGTCGATACAATCGATCAATATGCCGTTATAATTCGAGCGATTTTTTATTGGAACGCGATAAACCTATGCCTTACGCTAACGTTCGTATGATCGTCATGGACCTAGACGATACCCTGCTAAATGATGCTGTCCAGATCAGTCCGGCCAATCAGGCGGCCATTGCCCGTGCCCGCGCTGCCGGCCTAACCATCGTCCTGGCTTCGGGCCGTCCCTTCCCCGCCATGATCGGCTATGCCGACCTGCTGCATTTGGCCCAAGGGGGCTATGTGATTTCCTACAATGGCGCGTACGTGACCGACTGGTCTAATCGCGAAACCTTGTTCGAGACCTGCCTGAGCAAGCTCGAGTGCGACCTATTGGTCGATACCGCTCATGCCCAAGGCGTGCTGATGCAAACCTATATAGAGGGAGCCATCGTCACCGAACAGATGAATCCCTACAGCCAACTGGAGGCGACGCTCACCGGTATGCCCATTGAGCTCGTCGCGGACTTAAAAAGCGTTATACAGACCAAGGTCCCTAAGGTGCTCATGCTCGCCGAGCCAGACAAGATCAAGACCCTGCAGGCAGAACTGAGCAAAACGTTGGGCGGCCGCTTTATGATCAGCATTTCCAAACCGGTGTTTTTGGAGTTTACCAATAGCGCCGTCGACAAGAGCCGGGGCATCGATGTGATCTGCGCCAAGCTGGGCATCGACAAGGCGGATGTGATGGCGATCGGCGACAGTTACAACGATCTGACGATGTTGCGCGACTGCGGTGTCGGTGTGGCCATGGGCAATGCACCGGACGATATTAAGGCGATCGCTAATGTTGTCACCACAGACTGCGCCGACGACGGTGTCGCCGCCATGATCGACCGAGTTTTAGCCAGTCAAAGCACCGCGCATCAATCCTGACCACAGAATTTTCTGAGTCATCGGTCAGCCTAAACTAAAGCGGGTGTCCTACCCGCTTGATAAGCCAAACAGTCATGAATTATGAACAGTCCGGCGCGCACCTATTCGCGCCCTTGGCTATGCTCGGCCGAGCCAGTGGTTTAGGGTGGCCACGTCGCTCTGTAGAGCGCTCCTGAACATGGGCCAATACAAATACTCACCGCTAAGGTTATCACAGATGAAAGCCAACACCGCCAAGACGGAACTTTTTGATGACTGGATTCGAACGCGATTTGTCGAGTTGAATTCCGCCCTAGAGGACCTCTATTTTGCCCAGGCCGATCGCGCCAACGTCGCTGGAATTGGCGAAGACTATAAGATTTGCTTGGAACAGGAAGGTCAAGCGCTGATCGCAGCGCTGCTGGCGGAAGGCAATACCGACCAGGGGTTCGATAAGGCCTTCGACCTGTTGGGTAATGTCGGCCTTTATATGGCGGCTTGCCGGCGCCATGAGATCACCGAGCCGTCGCGCGAAACTAAGTCCCCGCTGCTCGAAGCCTCGGCTTTGGCGCTGCAAATCGGTGCCTCCATTGGGGTCACGCCGCGCTTTGCCACGGCGCATTTGACCACCCATAACCGGGCGGTCAACGGTCGCTACAAACGCTTTACCAACCTGCCCGATGAACAACTCTTTGTCGATTACAACACCCGCGGCATTCTCGCCTATAAGCGCGCCGCCGATGCCTTGATCAAGATTCAGCCCCTGGGTATTTCGCACCCGCTCACGCACGATCTGATGAGCGCCGCCCTAGTGGCCTTACAACAGGTCATCGAATCCAATAGCGATCTGTTTGAGCAGCTCGATGCCCAACGTTTCTTCCACTGTGTGCGACCCTATTACAAACCCTATCGGGTCGGCTCGCAGATCTATCGCGGTGCCAACGCGGGGGATTTTGCCGGCATCAATGTGATCGATCTATTGCTCGGGCTGTGCCAAGGCAACGATCCGACCTATGGCCAGCTGTTGGTTGATAAATTTCTCTTTATGATGCCGGAAGATCAGCAAATATTGCGCGATTGCATGCGCCGGACCAGCCTGCTGGATTACTTTCTCGCGGCCGGCGACCAGAGCCAGGCGCCTTGGTATCAGGCCAACCTCAGCTTGCTGCTGGAGTTGTGTCAGGTCCATGGCGAAACCGCGAGCCAGCATCACAATCAATTGGTTGATAAGTATATCAGTCAGCCCTCGGCACAGATGCCGGAGCAGTATCTCGACAAGCTCACGGCCAGTGGCCCGCCGCTGCCGGTCCTGTTGGCTGCTTTGGAAAAGCTGCGCGATCGACGTGCCGCCGCCCAACGCTCGGATATCCTGACCCGCTTCCACGATATTCAACAGCTCAAAGCCACCCTGGAGTGAACCGATGATCGATACCCCTAAACGCGATTTCAGCCTAGCCCCGGGCAGCTATCTGCTTAGCCATTCGGTCGGCCGGCCATTGAATAGCGCCCCAGCCGCACTGGAACAGGCCTTCTTTGCCCCGTGGCAAAACTCTGGCCGTGAGCCTTGGGGCCAATGGTTGGGGGTGATCGACCGCTTTAGCGCCGCCTTAGCCCAACTGTTCCAGGGCGCGGCCAAAGACTTTTGCCCGCAGGCGAATCTGTCCAGCGCGGTAACCAAGCTGGTGATGTCGCTCGATCGCTTGCAGCGTCCGGGCGCGGTGGTGCTGATGAGTGAGGTCGACTTCCCCAGTATGGGGTTTGTCATGCAGAAGGCGCTGGGTACTGACTGTGAACTGCGCTTTATTCCCCAGCATTTGGACCTAACCGATGCCGCCGTTTGGCAGGCCTATATCGGTGCCGATGTGGATCTGGTCTTTGTCAGCCACGCCTATTCCAACAGCGGTGTGCAGGCACCCTTGGCCGATATCATTCCGCTGATCCGAGCACGCGGCGCCCTGAGCCTGATCGATGTCGCGCAGTCGGCCGGCATCATGCCCTTAGATCTAAGCCAGTTGCAGCCCGACTTTATGGTCGGCTCGAGCGTTAAGTGGCTTTGCGCCGGGCCGGGCGCGGCCTATCTGTGGGTGCATCCTGAGCGCATCGATGACTGTCAGCCCATGGATGTCGGTTGGTTCAGTCATGAAAATCCCTTTGAATTTAATATTCACGATTTTCGTTACCACCCCGGCGCAATGCGTTTCTGGGGCGGCACCCCGTCGATCGCTCCCTATGCACTGGCGGCGCACTCCATTGATTATTTTGCCAATATCGGATCAGAGGTGTTGAGAGCCCACAACCAACAGCTAATCGATCAGGTTATTGCGGCACTGGGCGATGCCGTGGTCTCGCCCCACGCGCCGCAGATGCGCAGTGGCACGGTAATTTTGCAATTGGGTGATCGTCAAACCGAGCTGATGGTGGCCCTGGAGCAGGCCAATATCAGTGTTGATGCGCGCAAGTTGGGCATCCGGGTGTCGCCGCATCTCTATAACGACAATGCGGATATTGAGCAATTGGTGCATCGGGTCGAGCGCTGTCGGTAGCAGAGATTCTGCTCGGAAAGGCAGTCGCTGGCCCAACAATCGGGCGCTCGTTAGGCGACGAACTCTTGCCAATCTAAGAGCAATTGCTTGAAATCGAGTAGGCCACATTCTGCAATCGACTCCGACTCATACAGGTTTGTCTCCTCCGGGAATTCCTCATCATCTTCTCGCTCCAACGCGGTGACCTCGACGGACTCACGCTCTAAACGCAGATTAAGGTCACGCCCGAGAATGTTTTTCTCGATCAGTTGCTCACGGTCCAAGAGGTCAATAACGGCCAACAGATCAACCATTTTTGAACTGTTTTGACCCAATTCCTCGGTGAGCCAACGGCCCAATACTTCGTGACCCATCGATAAAACCGCATTCGGCTTACCGTCATCATCAAAGGAAAATTCGTAATCCATAATAGTCTCTAGTTAGGGTGCAAGGTCAGGGAGCAGGGGTCGCAAGGCGCGCCCTCGCCTACCGTTATTCGGGTTGTTTTGGGGGTATTGATTGGCGGACGAGGTCGGCCATGGCCAGGCTATTGTCCGCCGTTTGGCTGCGTAAATGATCCACCACACTGACTTTATTAACCAGCGGCTGATTTTGGCTGGCCTTCCACTTGCCCTCGATCGAGGTCACCCGGAACTCCAAGCCAACGATCGCGCCCATTAGCTTTTCCACATGCGCGGCTGGCGCATCGGCTACTTGCCAAGGGACTGGCTGACTGGCCTCCTGCTGATCGGTTAACCGATTTAACATCTCGTGCTTCCATTGGGTGTCGTGAATTGCCACCAAATCGCCGTGCAAATGCACGCTCAAATAATTCCAGGTCGGGACGACCTTAGCGTCGATCTGCTTGGTCGCATAGTAGTTGGGAGACATATAGAGCTGCGCTCCGGCAAAGATCACCAAGACATCGGTGGCCGCCGCGCACTGGCGCCACATTGGATTGGCCTTGGCGACATGACCGCGCAAGACCACGGTGTCGGCGTCGATATCGACCCAATAGAGCGGTATATGATTAGCCTCTAAGCCGTCGTCCGTGGCCATCACCAGGGTTGCCAGCGGTTGCTCGGCAATCAACTGCTGCATCGCTGCTGTATCGACCTGTCTGAACATGTCTGGAATATACATCTGCTACTCCGCGCTGGGTCCTTAGGACTCGCTTACTGTGTCAGGCTTCAGGAGATCCAATGCGATGGCCTCGGCGACCTTAATTCCATCGATTCCCGCTGACAGGATGCCGCCGGCATAGCCCGCGCCTTCACCGGCGGGATACAGGCCCAAGGTGTTAATGCTTTGAAAATCAGCGCCGCGCTTAATGCAAATGGGTGATGAGGTCCGCGTCTCAACCCCGGTCAACAGGGCATCGGCCATCGAAAACCCATCAATTTGCTTGTTAAACGCCGGGATCGCTTCACGCAGCGCCTCAATGGCAAAGGCTGGCAATGCCTTGCTCAGATCGCCCAGGCTGATACCCGGCTGATAAGAAGCCGATACCGCGCTGAGATCGACTGATGGCTTGTTGTTGAGGAAGTCACCAACCAGTTGAGCGGGCGCGCTGTAGTCGCCGCCGCCCAGATCGAAGGCCAGGCGCTCGAGCTTACGCTGTAAATCGACCCCGGCGAGGACGTGCTCTGGGTAATCCTGTTCAGGGGTAATGCCGACCACGATGGCGGAATTGGCATTGCGTTCATTACGCGAATACTGCGACATGCCATTGGTGACCACCCCGCCCGGCTCGGATGCAGCCGCGACCACGGTCCCGCCCGGACACATACAAAAGCTGTAGACACTGCGGCCGCTCTTACAATGATGCACCAGTTTATAGTCGGCCGAACCGAGAATCGGGTGTCCGGCACTGGCGCCAAAGCGCGCCTGATCGATAACCGACTGAGGGTGTTCGATGCGAAAACCAATTGAAAACGGCTTGGCTTCCATATAGACGCCTTGCGCGAGGAGCATTTCAAAACTGTCTCGGGCGCTGTGGCCGATGGCCAGAACCACATGGCGCGATGGCAGGAATTCGCCATCGGCCAGGGTAACACCTGTGACCTGTCCCGTGCCGCCCTCGACTGGGGCCTCGCGGTGTAACTCAGAGACCTTCTGATTAAAGCGAATCTCGCCACCCAAGTGGATGATTTCAGCCCGTATCCGTTCCACCATCGTCACCAGTTTAAAGGTTCCGATATGGGGTTTGCTGACAAAGAGAATTTCCTCCGGCGCGCCGGCTTTGACAAATTCGCTCAGCACCTTGCGGCCTAGGTGACGTTTATCCTTCACCTGACTCCACAATTTGCCATCGGAAAAGGTTCCGGCCCCGCCCTCACCAAACTGCACATTGGACTCCGGATTGAGTTCGCGCTTGCGCCACAATGCCCAAGTATCTTGCGTCCGCTGACGGACATCCTGACCGCGTTCGAGCACAATCGGTTTTAGACCCATCTGCGCTAGCAACAAGGCCGCCAAGATGCCACAGGGGCCGAAGCCTATAACGATCGGACGCGCCTGTTGGGCGGCGGGGAACGTTGGCTCCGCCTGGGCGACAAAATGGTAACCGGTATCGGGGGTAGCCCGCACGCCAACCAAGTTATCGAGCTGGCCGAGCAGCTGGGTCTCGAGCTCGGGCGATACGAGCGCATCAATCTGATAAATCAATAGGATGTTTTTTTTCTTGCGCGCGTCATAGCTGCGCTTGAACAGGCTATAGCTGAGCAACGCCTCGTCTCTGATAGCCAGAGTTGCGCAAATGGCGGCTCTTAAATCGGCTTCGCTGTGATTCAACGCGAGCTTGATTTCGTTCAGTCTTAACATGCTAGGGTCACTTCGGTAAAAAAAGGCTCAAGACACGCAGTCCGGCTCAACGGGTAACTAGGGTGCTTTGGCTTGGCCACCCGATTCAGTGCGACATTCTACACCACTTTTGATCCGGTCACTCAATCTCTAAAAGCAAATAACGGCCTTTGTCGGGTCGATTGGGCCGACAATCGGATGGCTTGACTAAAAAGCCATCGATACGACGGGCCGGCCAGACCTTCGGGCCGATTAAACAGGCCGCCCGCCGAATGCTTGATCGCTCAGGACAGCCACTCGGCTGGGCATCTTTACGCCGTTACAGGGGGTGGCGTAAGTTCACAGTTAATTGATAGTAATAAGCATAAAAGATGATGTCTTTCAGACCCTGATTATCCTACATTAGCCATTCGATCCTACATCTACTTGAGTACAACCAATGGTGCCTAAAAACGATCCGGGCTGTGGCTGGTTAAACCTGTTACCGCCACGAACGGCTATGCCTGCCTTGAATCAAGACCTCGATTGTCCTTGGGTGATTATCGGGGCCGGCTACACCGGCCTGGCCGCCGCACGCACCTTGGCGCTGCTCCGGCCCAATGATCAGATCGTGCTGATCGAGGCAGAGGCCGCTGGTGAGGGGGCCAGCGCCCGCAATTCCGGTTATTTGGTCGACTCTACGTTGAATGACGGGCATATGTCCGAAAATGGCCTGAGCCATTACAAACAGAAATACCAGCTCAATGCACTCGGGGTTCAAACCGTCGCCAACTTCGTCGAGCGCTACCAGGTCGATTGTGACTGGAACGCCAGCGGTAAGTACCATGCCACGGCATTGGCTAAAAATGAGGCCAAGTTGCGCACCTTTAGCCGCACCTTAGATGACTGTGACATTGCCAACACGCTGATGGAAGCACCGGCGCTGCGCACCCGACTGGGCACCGACTTCTATCGCATGGCGGTGCACACCGCTGGCGGAGTTATGTTGCAGCCGGCCAAACTGGCCCGAGCCATGATCGAGGCCCTGCCCGCCAATGTCAGCCTCTATGAACAGTCGCCGGTACTCAACTGGACTCGTTCAGGCAGCCGTCATGAGTTGACCACGGCCAAGGGCCGCATCAACGCCGACCAGCTGTTGGTGTGCACCAATGGCTTTATACCATCGCTCGGCCTGAAACGGGACCGCGTGTTTCCCTTGACGCTGACCGCCAGCCTAACGCGCCAGCTCACCGAGGCTGAATTCCAAAGCCTGGGATCCCCTCAGGAATGGGGCCTTTTATCGGCCCAAGCGATGGGCGCGACCGTCCGCTTGACCGGCGATCGACGGATTATGATTCGCAATACCGCCGAAGCCCTATGGTCGGTTAATATGACCGCGAGCCAACTGGCGCTGCGGGTACAGGGCCACAACGACGGTCTGCGCAAACGCTTTCCAACGCTGCCGAGCAATCTGATCGAACACAGCTGGTCGGGCATTACTTGCATCAGCGCCAACAGCGCCAACCTGTTTCAACAGCTCAGCCCCACGCTCAGCGTGGCCGGTTGTTATAACGGCGGCGGTATTGGTCTGGCGACCCTATTCGGCGAGCAACTGGCCTACCAGGCCATCGGTGAGCGGACCGATGAGATGGACCGCATTCAACAGCGTCCGACCCCGACCTGGTTACCACCGAACCCTTTCTTAACGCTCGGCATCAAGACGCGCCTAGTCAAGGATCGTTATTTCGGGCGACTGGAACGTTAGCCCACAGGGCCCGACAACAGTCGGGCCTGTCTTCCAACACAGATAGAGATTTCCTATGTCGGCCCTATTCTCACCCTTACAGATTAAAGATGTGCATTTTCGCAACCGTATCGGCATTTCGCCGATGTGCCAATACAGCTCGGTGGAGGGTGTTGCCAATGAATGGCACCTGGTCCACCTGGTGTCCCGGGCCATTGGTGGCGCCGGCCTGATTATCGCGGAAGCCACGGCGGTCTCGCCGGAAGGCCGAATCACCCCGAGTTGTGCCGGATTGTGGCAGGATGGACAGATTGAACCGCTGTTGCGGATCAATAACCTAATCAAGCAGCACGGCGCGGTGCCGGCCATCCAATTGGGTCACGCCGGGCGCAAGGCCTCCGCTGCCGCACCGTGGGACGGCGGCGCTCATCTGGCCGATGATCAAGGCGGTTGGCCGCTGATCGCACCGACCGACCAGGCGTTCGATCAGGACAGTACCCGACTGATGAAGGCCCCCAGCATGATCAGCCTGGCCGATATCCAGCGTATTCAACAGGCCTTTGTGGCCAGCACCCTGCGCGCACTAGCCGCCGGCTACCAGATGGTCGAGCTGCATGGTGCGCACGGTTATCTGCTGCATAGCTTTTTTTCACCCCTGGTCAATCGCCGCACCGATGCCTACGGCGGCGATCTGCGCGGACGAGCGCGGATGATGCTGGAAACCGTTGAGGCGGTGCGGGCCGTCTGGCCGGAAAACCTGCCCTTGGCGGTGCGCTTGTCGGTGTCCGATTGGACTGAGGGCGGGCTCACGGTGGAAGACAATATTCAAATGACGCGCTGGTTACTGGAACGCGGTGTGGATCTGGTCGATTGTTCCGGCGGCGGCGCGACGCCTGCGGCGCGGGCGTCGATTGGCAACCATACCGTCAAGCAGGTTGGCATTGCCGGCCAAATTCGCGCAGCCACCGGCATCAAGACCATGGCGGTCGGTGAGATCATCGATGCCCATCAGGCTGAGGCCATTATTGCCAGCGGCCAGGCCGATATCGCGTTGATCGCGCGCCAAAGCTTGCGCGATCCCTATTGGCCGGCCCATGCCGCTGCGCAACTGGGCGTTCCGAGCAAGCCGATGATGCCCACCCAGAATGGCTTCTATGTCGGTACCTAGACTGCAGACCAGGCCTGCGTTTGGGCCTTAGTGCCGATTCGAGGGCCTTTTGGGTCTAAACCTCAGGCCCAGACCAGTCGGCGCCGAGTATTGATCATCAGCACCAAAACCAGACAGGCGCCGATAATGGCCGCGGGAAAGAGCACGGTGGTCACCGAATAGTGCTCTAACGCGAGGATCGCAAAGCTATTACGGGCCACAAAAAACACAAAGAAGGAGACGTTTTCGTCGTGCGGAAAATGATAGGCCTTGCGAATGGTCGGGCCAAAACCCAGCAGGTCGACCCCAGTCAACGCCACAACGGCCCAGAGCGGGTCGGATGTCAGGAACCAGATCGGCAAGGAAGCCAAAGCTGCGAGAAAGAACAACCAATCAACTTTGGAAATTGAAATATCAGCACGCTTTAAAAACGCCAACAGAGCAATAAAACAGGTAATCACACCGGACACTCCGATCGGCCAAGCACCCATCCCCCCTTCGGCCTCAAGCTGCGCAAAAAATACGATTACCGTGGTTATTCCCCAAATGATCCAGGTAAAAACATGCGGTTTGATTGCACCCGACAATATCGCGCGGATATAGGGTATAAA
>NZ_CEYAVF010000036.1:33011-36735 GCF_982785585.1 Reinekea sp.
TAAAAACATGCGGTTTGATTGCACCCGACAATATCGCGCGGATATAGGGTATAAACGTTACCAAGGTCAAGACGATGGCGACAACACTGAAGGCGAGTTTTAAGCTAAATTCCACAACTGAGACCTTTTTTTAAAAGGTTAGGATCGCGCCACTTGAGCGCATGATGCTATTCGGATCAGAGGGTCAGCCTGATCATCTGATGCCAACAGGCTCAGAATCCATCGGTACTGGCCATCTTCCGCCGCAGTGTACCTGCAATCTCGGTCATAAGGGTCGTTCGTTTCGAGCCCTCACCACCGCATAAGACAAAAAACTCCGCGCCAAAACCCAGTTTGAGAGCCGGGTCAATGCAAAAAAAATCGTCAAAAGCCAGGCGGCCAGAGGTTTTTTTGCTCTGAGCGCAACGCGACGCGCCCATTAGCGTGGGCGTGGGCGTGGGCGTGGGCGTGGGCTATTGAATTGTCGACTGAGCCCTCTATACTAGTTCTTTGTTTATCTGCCAATTTGCCAAGTGTGCAGCATGAACCTGTTCCAGCCAAAAGGGGCTCTACTTGAAGCGTTCTATACTAATTCCGATAAGCCTACTGTGTGCAACGGTCGCTTGGGCCGACACCATTAACTACCTCAATAGCGGACCTGCGGTAACCTTTGGCCCGATCAGCAATGCCAAGGTGGGCAGTTCAGGGCGATTTAATCCTGCCGTGCCGGCCACAAATGGCGATGTAAGCCGCATATCAATACTGGACCTCAGCGCGAATGTGCAGCTCAGGGGCTTGGGTGAATTTAATACCGTGATTGAGAACATGACCGACAAGGTCGACTCGATCGCGACCACCTTTGAGGATTTCGGTACCGGTGATGCCAGCGTTGGCGATGTATTGTCTGGTATAAATACGCTGGAAAGCACCTTTGATGACAATATCGAATTATTGGCCGATAGCTTTTATATCAAGCCAGGGGCCATTGTCAGCCTGCCATTGACGCCGTGGAATTTCAAATCGGGGTCATTCGGCACCTTTAGCCTGAGTGGCTCGTCCCTTACTCAGGCGCGCGCCAGCATCTTGCACGGCCCGATCGCTTTTGATATCGACGCGCAGCAAATCATCGATTCCAGCGCCGATGACGAAGAACTTGACCCAATCGATTTTATTCGCACAACATCGTCGTTGTATTTAAAGCAGGCTCAGGTGTTCAACGCTGATATTGCTTGGTCACGTGAGTTACCGGCAATCGATTTCACCTCGCGTCAGGGTATCAATGCGGTGGCCGGGCTACGCGCGACTCTAATCGCCTATAACTTGCAAAAAAACCTCTACCCTATTAAGGAACTTGCCCGCCAAGCAACAGACGACTCCGGTGTATTAATGGACGATATTACCGATGATATAACGGGTGGCTTTTCCGATTTTAACTATAATGTCTCGCTCGATGCCGGCATCACCTTGCAACGCCAAGAGACCTTGCTGGGCATCACGCTGTACCACCTGAACAGCCCAGAGTTAGACTATGATGTGCTCGGTGGCAACTGCGCGAGCATCACTGATGCCAACGACCAACTCGATTGTTTTCACGCTGAGTTTTTTGCCTCGATCGGCGATATTACCTTGCAAGAAAGCCACCGATTAACGCCGAGCATGACCGTCGATATCAGTCATACCTTCTTAGACAACTCGGTGGCTGTGGCCGGTGCGATCGATCTATGGCGCAAAAACGATCTCTTTGGCGATCAAAGCCAACAACTAAACTTAGGCTTAATGCTGCAACCGACCCAATGGTATTGGCCGCGCCTGCGCTTGGGTTACGGTAAAGACTTGCTCGACCCTGAACCCACACAATTGGGCCTGGGCTTGAGTCTGTTCAATTTTTTACAAATCGATACTCAGATCACCGCCGTTCTGGCTGACCTTTTCAGCGACGATCTCAGCACCCAGGGCAATTCGTTGCGCAGTGCATCGGCTTCCGCTTCCATTAATTTGGCTTTTTAAGGCCGGAGACAACTATGACTCACTATCTTTTTGCATTACCGGCGTTAATGGTATCCATAGCGCTCACCGGTTGTGAAGTAGCGCCCCAAGATTCTTCCGGCGTTGACAGTCGTCAAAGTCTCAATGGCTTGGCGGTCGATGGCCGAGTGGCCGGCGGTAAGGTCTGGGTCGACAGCAATGACGACTATGCCGTGGATGACTTTGAACCCTTCGCCTATACCGACAGCCAAGGTTACTACAGCAACAATCCCATATCCGGTGAAAACTATTGCGACCTGCCGGAGATTTCGGATGAATACCAGCGCTATTGCCTGGTATTTGGCAGCTCGATGGATTCAATGACGATTCGCATTGAGGGCGGCATCGATCTTAGTACCGGTGAAAAGTTAAAGGGCGTCATGGCCATGACCAGCACCTTTGATGAGTCAGGCGTTTCAGACACGCCACTGGTGATGTCACCCCTTACCACCCTGTTAAGTGCGGCAACCGATGATACGGAGCGCGAAGACATCCGCACAGCAATGGGGATCGAATCGGATGAGGACTTACGGGTCGACTTTTCAGCAGCCAACAGTGACAAAAACAAACGCTTACTGGCCAACGCCGTCGCGGTACAAAGCATGATGGACATCTTAACCGGTTCGGCCGATGCAGACAGCACGGAAACGGCCGCCCAGCAGAAGTTGATTAAGAGCCTATCGAAAAGCATTGCCACCAATAAGGTCGCCCCCGCGCAGTTTGATACAACGATGCTAACCAGCTTGGTAACTGAGGTGTCGACAGATGCGACCAAGCAAAGCTCGGTCTCGGCTCGACTGTTGGCTTTAAATGTCGAGATTAACAAGATAGCTGATATTACAAATACAGACGCCGATGTGAGAGCGCTGTTAAAAGCCTCCGAGGTGATCTCCCAGTTGGTCAAGAAGGAGGCCAGCGGTACCGACGCCGAGGCTATCAAGAAAATACTCGATTCGGGCATAGATACCCTAAGCGCTTCACTCAAAACCACCTTAACGGATGACACGGTAGAGTTTGATATTACCAGTGTCACCACCAGCTTAGTCACTGTCGGTAAGACGGCGGTCACCAACAACACCGACTTTGATGTCAGCGAGGTAACCGCTGCAGTCAATGATGCCAAGTTATCCTCCGGTACCGTTTGGGGCGGTCAGTGGTTTGTTTTAGGGGCCACATCTGAGGATATAGGCGACGTTACGGTCGGCTCCTACATGGCCATTCACTTGGACGGCGATGCGGCGTCAACCAGTGGCCCGTTGGGCATGTGCATTAATGTTACGTCCGCAACCAGCAGCGACCCGGAAGACAGCTTTGTGAATGAGTTTATCGGTGGCACCTGGAGTAAGGTTTCAGCTGGGGCCGTGATCTTAAACTTAGACTACGAAGGTCAGACGTTTCAAGGCCAGATGAAGGCCAAGGTTGAAGCAAATACGTTCCGCTTCGAGTCCGATGTTGATGGCACGATTGAGTCTGGCAACCTGGTTTTGGATGTAAATGGTGTTTCCGCCCTGACGAATGTGGCGTTGCCGACCTCGGCGGCTGATTGCGCCAATAAGGTCGATTCGGTGCTGTAAAACTCTGCGCATTAAACGACCCGCACTAAATGACCAACCATGAAAAAGCCACCCTAGGGTGGCTTTTTTGGCTCTGTTATTTAATCACCGCCTAAGGGATTAACCGCCTCAGGCAATCGCGGCGTGCTCGATTGCGGCTACAACCG
>NZ_CEYAVF010000037.1:0-3196 GCF_982785585.1 Reinekea sp.
GATGTTATTTTCGGTTGCTGGACTTCCGTATCGCGTAAGTCTGCCTTACCGGTCTTGGAAGAGCTTAACGGCCTGTTGTTCTACCCGGTACAGTACGAAGGCGAAGAGTCGTCTAAAAACGTCTTCTACACCGGTGCTGCGCCCAACCAGCAAGCCATTCCTGCAGTCGATTACCTGATGAACGATATGGGCGTAGAACGTTGGGTTCTGGCCGGTACCGACTATGTCTACCCGCGTACCACCAACAAGATCCTTGAGGCGTACCTGAAGTCTAAGGGTGTCGCCGATGCCGACATCATGATCAACTACACGCCGTTCGGTCATTCCGATTGGCAGTCGATTATTGCCGATATCAAAAAATTCGGTAACGCAGGCAAGAAAACCGGTGTGGTCTCTACCATTAACGGCGATGCCAATATCCCCTTCTACAAAGAACTGGGTAACCAGGGCATCTCCGCCGAAGACATCCCAGTGGTGGCCTTCTCAGTTGGTGAAGAAGAGCTCAGCGGTTTCGATACAGCCCCTCTGGTCGGTCACTTAGCAGCCTGGAACTACTTCCAGTCGGTTGAATCCGATGCCAACGATGCCTTTATCGCGCAATGGAAAGAGTTTACCGGTAACCCAGATCGCGTCACCAACGATCCAATGGAAGCGACGTACATCGGTTTCGAAATGTGGATTGATGCCGTCGAGAAGGCCGGTACTACCGATGTCGACCAGGTTGAGCAAGCGATGATTGGTCTGTCGGTTCCGAACCTGACTGGCGGTATGGCCACCATGGGTAAGAACCACCACCTGAGCAAGCCGGTGTTAATCGGTGAGATCCAGGACGACGGCCAGTTCGAAGTGGTCTGGGCAACCGAAGGCGAAGTAGCCGGTGATGCCTGGTCAGACTTCCTGCCAGAGTCTAAGCCGCTGATCGCCGATTGGACTGCACCAATTGAATGCGGTAACTACAACACTGAAACCAAAACCTGTTCAGGTCAAAACTTCTAAGCGGGCCGAGGGTTAAGGGCACCACTGCTGGTGTCCAACCCCTCCAGCTGAAGTTTAAACTTGCAACAAGGTGGTAAAACCAATCGCGATCGAGGTGCAAACCTCGGTGGCGATTTTCCCATTCACCACGCCTTACCCATCCGTCATCGACAACTGGACCAATCCATGTTTCGAATTGCCCAACTTACTAAATTCTTTACGCTGCTGAGCGCGCTCTTGTTTAGCCTCAGCATCGGGTCCGTGCATGCGGAGTCACGCACCGACCTCTATGAACAGCTGACCGGCGCCAAACTCAGTGAAGTGGTGCCCATTCTCAAACAGTTAGAAGATAGCCGCGATGAAAATTTCCTATCCCTGATCCAGGAGATGGTTGACGGCAATCTCTATTACGATAAAACCACGCTAGCGTTGCGCGTAATCAACAAGGTTGATGGCGTTAAGATCGTGACCGATCCGTTGACCGGGGCCACCCTAGAGGTTGAAACTGGAAACTTAAAAAAAATCCGTGTTAACAACAGCGTCCGAGTTTATATCCGTGGCGCCAGTGCGCGGGTGCAGTTAACGCAGGGCAACGCCAAACAGCGCTTTGGCGCGGTGCGCGATCTGTTCGCCAAGATGGACGCCGATACGCTGCAGCTTATTACCGAATTACGCGTCACCGAAAGCAGTAAAAAGGTTCAGGGCGCCATGGACCTGGTGATCGCCATGGACCAGGCTAAACAAGACGCCGACCCAGAACTGAGAGTCGCTGCCATTAACCTGCTCGCTACCAGCTTGGAGCCCGATGTGCGCAACCTGCTGACGGCGTTGGCCGATCCCGCCGATGAGACCATTGTCGGCATCAGCGCCCGCGCTGCGGTGGAAGGTATTGAAGGTAAGGTCGCCTTCTATAATAAGGTCGATACGCTGTTCTTCGGTCTGAGTCTGGGTTCGGTGCTGTTGTTGGCGGCCATTGGCCTGGCCATTACCTTCGGGGTGATGGGCGTGATCAATATGGCCCATGGCGAGATGATTATGCTCGGTGCCTACACCACCTATGTGATCCAGCTGCTGCTGCCCAATGCCATCGATATCTCAATCTGGGTGGCCATTCCGGCGGCCTTCTTGGTCTCCGGTGCCATGGGTGTCCTAATAGAGCGCACGGTGATTCGCTTCTTGCACGGCCGGCCGCTGGAGACGCTGCTGGCGACCTTTGGCATTAGCCTGATCCTGCAACAGCTGGTGCGCACCATCTTTTCGCCGCTCAATCGTCAGGTCAATACTCCGTCCTGGATGAGCGGTCAGCTGGAGATCAATCCGGTCCTGTTTTTGACCCTGAATCGTTTTTATATCTTCGTCTTTGCCCTGCTGGTCTTTGTGTCTTTGGTGGTGTTGTTGAACAAGACCAACCTGGGCCTGCACGTTCGGGCGGTATCGCAAAATCGCAATATGGCGCGCGCTATGGGCATTAAAACCGCTAAGGTCGATGCGCTCACCTTTGGCCTGGGTTCGGGTATTGCCGGCATTGCCGGTGTTGCTCTGAGCCAGCTGACGAACGTCGGCCCGAACCTGGGACAGAGCTATATTATTGACTCCTTTATGGTGGTGGTCTTTGGCGGGGTCGGCAATTTACTTGGCACGCTGGTCGCGGCCTTTACCCTGGGCATTGCCAATAAGATCTTCGAACCCATTACCGGTGCCGTACTGGCCAGTATTCTGGTGCTGGTGTTTATTATTTTGTTTATTCAGAAACGTCCGCAAGGTTTGTTTCCTCAACGAGGGCGGGCCGCCGAATGACTACCTTAACAGCCCTATTACAGCACCAAATTTTTAAACGTTCTAGTGAGCCGGGCGCCGCGGTTATGCCCTTTGTGGTCTTGCTCTTTGGCGTCACGCTCTTTGCCTCGGTCGGTAATCTTTGGTTTGCCGAGGGCAGTCTGTTTTATGTCTCGACCTATACCATTACCCTGCTCGGCAAGTACCTGTGCTATGCGCTCTTAGCCTTGGCGGTCGATGTGGTTTGGGGCTATTGCGGTATTCTCAGTCTGGGTCATGCTGCTTTTTTTGCCCTGGGCGGGTATGGCATGGGCATGTATCTGATGCGCCAGATTGGCGATCGGGGTGTCTATGGCAATCCGCTGTTGCCGGACTTTATGGTCTTCCTCAGTTGGGACAAACTGCCCTGGTATTGGACCGGCTTCGACAACCTGGCCTTTGCTGT
>NZ_CEYAVF010000037.1:3296-5690 GCF_982785585.1 Reinekea sp.
ATCGAGGTGGTCATCTGGGTCGCTATCGGCGGACGGGGCACCCTGATTGGTGCCGTGCTCGGCGCGTTGCTGGTGAACTACGCCAAGACCCGACTGACTGCGATCTTTCCCGAGGCCTGGTTGTTTGCCCTCGGCGCACTCTTTGTCTTGGTAACCCTATTTTTACCCAAGGGCCTGTTTGGTTTCTTCGCCGACATGCGGGCCCGCTTCGCGCGGCCGTCCGTTGTCAACCCAGAGGAGACACGCTAATGGAACTGATTGATAACACACGGGAAGTCTTCCGGCGCGATCGGGTTTGGGCCTTCATGTTACCCAAACCGGTCAAAGTTGACGTAGCGAAAGAGATCATTCTCTACATCGAAGATCTGTCGGTTAGCTTCGACGGCTTTAAGGCCATCAATAACCTCAACCTCTATATCCGCGATGGCGAATTGCGCTGCCTAATCGGTGCCAATGGCGCCGGCAAAACCACGCTGATGGATATCATTACCGGCAAGACCCAGCCCGACTCCGGTTCGGTCTGGTTTGGCCAAACCCATAATTTGCTGGAACACGACGAGGCCGCCATCGCCCATCTGGGCGTTGGCCGCAAGTTTCAAAAGCCGACCGTGTTTGAAGCCCAGTCGGTCTTTACCAATCTGGAACTGTCGCTGAAAACCAATAAGGGTGTGCTGCCCACTCTGTTCGCGCGTTTGGGCGCCAGCCAACGTGCGCGCATCGATGAGGTCTTGTTGACCATCGGCCTGACCGAACAGCGCGATCAGGACGCGGGCTCGCTCTCGCATGGCCAAAAACAGTGGCTGGAAATAGGCATGTTGTTGGCTTCAGACTCTCGACTACTCTTAGTGGATGAGCCGGTCGCCGGCATGACTGCCGAAGAAACCGAAAAGACTGCTGCCTTGCTGATCTCCTTAGCCGGTAAGCATACGGTGGTGGTGGTTGAACACGACATGGAATTCGTGCGCAGCATTGCTCGTACCGTCACCGTTCTGCACCAGGGTGCGGTGTTGGCCGAAGGCACCATGGATGAGATCCAACGTAATAAGGCGGTTATCGAGGTCTACCTGGGTGAAGAGCAGGCCGACAGTGAAACGGCAACAGCGGGAGTGGCGCAATGATCCGCATTAATCAGGTCGACCAGCGTTACGGCGGCACGCAAATTCTCTGGGGTCTTAACCTCGATATCGCCGAGGGTTCTTGCACCTGCATCATGGGTCGCAATGGCGTGGGTAAGACCACCTTACTCAAAACTTTGATGGGCCTACTGCCGATCAGCGCCGGGGAAATTCTGCTGCAAGGCCAGGCGTTGCACACTCAGACTGCCGAACAGCGCGCACCCTTGGGCATCGGTTATGTGCCGCAAGGTCGGGAGATTTTCCCGCTGCTCACGGTGGAAGAAAATCTGCGTCTGGGCTTACCGGTCCGTACCGACAAGGCCAAAGACATACCGGACAAAATCTTCGAACTGTTTCCGGTCTTGCACGACATGCTGGCCCGACGCGGTGGCGATCTATCCGGCGGTCAGCAACAGCAGTTGGCAATCGGCCGGGCCTTGGTGATCGACCCTAAGGTGTTGATCCTCGATGAACCGAACGAGGGTATCCAGCCCAACATCGTCAAGCAGATTGGCGATGTCATCCTAAAGCTGAACGCAGAAGAGGGTCTGACGGTGATTTTGATTGAACAGAAGCTCGGCTTTGCCCGGCGCGTCGGTAAGGAATTCCGGCTCATGGAAAAAGGCCAGATCGTCGCCGCCGATAAGATGGATAACCTCAATGACGAACTCATTCGTCAGTACCTGGCGGTATAACGCGCGATGAATAAGCAGTTTGTGCCCAGCGCCGACAGCTCTGTGTTACCCGCCGAGCCTTCTGGCCCGAGCCAGTGGCACGGCCAGTTACGTTTGGAATTCGCCCAAACCCGACGCGGGGTGCGCCTGATGCGCACCGAACACCGCGGGCCACTCTATGTGCAAAAGCCCTTTTACCCCGAGGGGCCCAATACGCCTCATGTCTATCTGTTGCATCCGCCCGGCGGCCTGGTCTCGGGCGATCGGCTGGAAATCGATATAGCGGTTGCCGCTGACGCCCATGCGCTGGTCACCACGCCCGGGGCCGGTCGACTCTATAAGGCGCGCGCCGATCAAAGTCTGCAGCGGCAAAGTGTTCGGCTGCGCATCGCCGCCGGTGCAAGCATCGAATGGCTGCCACTGGAGGCCATCCTGTTTCCCGGTGCGCATGCCCAAACCGAGACGCGCATCGATATAGCCGAGGGCGGTAAGCTGATCTTTTGGGATGTGGTCAGCTTCGGCCTGCCGGCCAATGGCCGGGTATTCGATGCGGGCGAATTTAATCAGAGTCTTAAAATTTATCGCAATGGTCGCCTCAGCCTGCA
>NZ_CEYAVF010000037.1:5790-23165 GCF_982785585.1 Reinekea sp.
ATCGTGGCCCGAAGCCTGGGCAGCTGTAGTGAACGCACGCGCAAACTGTTTGAACACCTGTGGCAAGAAATTCGCCCAGCATTACTCGACAAACCGGCCTGTGCTCCGCGCATTTGGAGCACCTGAGGCGCACAAACCCTACGTCTTAAAACGCGTTACGACGCTTAGCAAACATAACAAGAGAACCGCTATGGAACTGTTACCCCGAGAAAAAGACAAGCTGCTGGTCTTCACCGCCGCGCTGTTGGCCGAGCGCCGACTGAATCGCGGCCTCAAGCTGAACTACCCGGAAGCCATGGCCTATATCAGCATGGAAATTATCGAAGGCGCGCGCGATGGCAAGACGGTGGCCGATCTGATGAGCTTTGGCAAAACTCTATTGTCGATCGATCAGGTGATGGACGGTATCGCCGATATGATCCGCGAAGTGCAGGTCGAGGCCACCTTCCCAGATGGCACCAAGCTGGTCACCGTACACGACCCCATTAACTGAGCCCAAGAGACCGGGCGCCAAGAAAGAGAAGGGCACACAATGATTCCAGGTGAAATTCAAGTCGGCCAGGGTGAGATCGCAATAAATGTTGGCCGCGCAACCTTAACGGTACGGGTGGAAAACACCGGCGACCGGCCCGTTCAGATCGGTTCGCACTACCACTTTTATGAGGCCAACCCAGCCCTGCAATTCGAGCGTGAGCCGACCAAAGGTTACCGCCTGAATATTATTTCTGGCACCGCGGTACGCTTTGAACCGGGTCAGGGTAGGGCAGTGGAACTGGTGGAATACGCCGGCAGCAAAACCATTTACGGCTTTCGTGGCGAGATTATGGGCCCCTTATCCGGCTCGTCCGTCGACACGGTCGCCAAGACAGGAGCGCCATCATGAGCCGCACGATCGATCGCACCACCTATGCCCAGATGTTCGGCCCCACCGTGGGTGATCGGGTGCGCCTAGGCGATACCGAGCTGTGGATTCAGGTTGAACAGGACTTTACAAACTACGGAGATGAGGTCAAGTTTGGCGGCGGTAAGGTAATCCGCGACGGCCAAGGCCAGTCGCAATTGACCAGTGAACACACCATGGATCTGGTGATCACCAATGCCCTGATCCTCGATCATTGGGGCATCGTCAAGGCCGATGTCGGCATCAAGGCTGGCCGCATTGTTGGCCACGGTAAGGCGGGTAATCCGGACATTCAGGATGGGGTGAATTTAATCATCGGCCCGGGCACGGAAATTATTGCCGGTGAAGGGTCGATCCTAACGGCCGGTGGGGTCGATGCCCATATTCATTTTATCTGCCCGCAACAGGTCGACGAAGCGCTGATGTCCGGTGTCACTACCATGATCGGCGGCGGCACCGGCCCGGCCACTGGCACCAATGCCACCACCTGCACACCGGGCCCCTGGTACATCGGTAAAATGCTGCAGGCGACCGACTCGATGCCGATGAACTTTGGCTTTCTCGGCAAGGGCAATAGCAGCCTGCCCGAGGCCCTGGCTGAACAGCTCGAGGCCGGCGCCTGCGGGTTAAAATTACACGAAGACTGGGGCACCACCCCAGCGTCGATCAGCAACTGTTTGGACGTGGCCGAGCAGTACGATGTGCAGGTGGCGATTCACACCGATACCCTGAACGAGTCCGGCTTTGTCGATGACACCATAGCGGCCTTCAAAGATCGGGTGATTCACACCTACCACACCGAGGGTGCCGGTGGCGGTCATGCGCCGGACATTATCCGCGCCTGCGGTTTTGCCAATGTCCTGCCGTCATCGACCAACCCAACCCGGCCCTACACGGTGAACACCGTCGACGAGCATTTGGATATGTTGATGGTCTGTCATCATTTGGACAGCAATATCCCCGAAGACGTGGCCTTTGCCGATTCTCGAATCCGCAAAGAGACCATCGCCGCCGAAGATCTGTTCCACGATCTGGGTGCCTTCAGCATGATCGCCTCCGACTCGCAAGCCATGGGCCGGGTCGGCGAAGTGATTACCCGCACCTGGCAGACGGCTCACAAGATGAAGACCCAGATGGGCCTGCTCAAGGAAGATTTAGCGCTCGGTGCCGATAACTTTCGCGCCAAGCGCTATGTCGCCAAATACACCATTAACCCGGCCATCGCGCATGGCATTGCGCACGAGGTCGGCTCCATCGAGGCCGGCAAGCTGGCCGACCTAGTGTTGTGGAAGCCGATGTTTTTTGGCATCAAGCCATCGCTGATTATCAAGGGCGGCATGATCGCCGCCGCGCCGATGGGCGATCCCAATGCCTCGATTCCAACGCCGCAGCCGGTGCACTATCGCAAGATGTTCGCCGCCTTCGGCAAGGCCGCTGCGGCCACCTCTCTGACCTTTGTATCGCAGGCTGCCGCCGACAAGGATATTGGCACCGCCTTGGGTCTGGACCGTACGCTCGCGGTGTGTAAAAACACCCGCACTGTGCGCAAGGCGGACATGATCCACAACAGCTGGCAGCCCGATGTCCAGGTTGATCCACAGACCTATGAGGTGCGCGCCGACGGCCAATTGCTAACCTGTGAGCCGGCCACTGTCTTGCCGCTGGCGCAACGCTACACCCTGTTTTAGACGCAAAACGCGGTTTTAAACGCGATATCCAGATTTAATGATCGGTCGCTCCGTGCGGCCCGGTCTGACCCGGAGGCTTTATGCTCGAAGTACATGAACGTTTAGGCATGCATTGCCACGCTGAGGTCGCCCATAGCGTGGTGCTGAGCCATGAACAGCGCGACCGCGGCCGGCTCAAGGTGGCGACACCGGAGGGCGAAGAGGTGCGCATCTTTCTTGAGCGTGGCCAGCCACTGCGGGTGGGTGAGTTCTTAAAAACCGACTGCGGCCAGGTGCTGCAGGTGGCCGGTGCCGTGGAAGCGGTGGCTCATGCCAGCTGTGATGATTGGCATGCCTTTGCCCGTGCCTGCTATCACCTGGGCAATCGGCACAGCAAGATCCAGGTGGGCGACCGCTGGCTGCGCATTAAACCCGATCACGTATTGGAAGAGTTGTTGCATCTATTGGGCCTGGTGGTCACGCATGAACAGGCCATCTTTAATGCCGAAAGCGGAGCCTATGCCCAAGGCCATAGTCACAGTCATGACTAATCCAAGCCAGACCGGTCCAGTTACGTCGGACATTGTGAGCACCGACATTGTGAGCACCGACAATGCCAGCACGGACAATGCCAGCACGGCCAATGCCAGCACGGCCAATGCCAGCACGGACAATGCTATGACGGACATCACCATGAACATCACCACGACCAGCGCCAGCCTGTTGCGGCTGTTGCAACTGTCGAGCGTCAGTTTGCCGGTGGGTGGCTTCGCCTTTTCCCAAGGCCTGGAGTTTGCCGTGGAAACCGGCTGGGTGCGCACGGCGGAACAGACCGAAGACTGGCTGGTCAGCCAATTGCAGGAGTCGGTCGCGCGGGTCGATTTACCGGTGCTCCAGGGCGCCATGCAGGCCTTGGCCGCCGATGATCTAACCGACTGGCAAGAATGGAACGATATTGCTTTGGCCAATCGCGAGACCCGCGAGCTGCGCTTCACCGACGCCGCCATGGGCCAGGCGCTTAAACGCCTGCTCGGCACACTGAGTATCGCGATGCCGGTCAGCGCGCAACAGGATGTCAGCTTTGTCAGCCTCTTTGCCGTGGCCGCGCACAGCTGGCAGATGGCCTTCGACTTGGCGGCTTACGGTTATCTCTGGTCCTGGTTGGAAAACCAGATTGCCGCGGCCACCAAGCTGGTGCCGCTCGGGCAAACCCAGGCGCAATTGTTGTTAGGCCGCATCCAACTGGTAATACCCGAGGCCATTGCCTTGGCCGGCACACTCGATCGCGACAGTCTGGGCGGCTCTTTACCCGGCCTGGCCCTGGCCAGCAGTTGGCACGAAACCCAATATACCCGGCTGTTTCGGTCCTAGACCAAACGGCCTTCAATTTCAGTAGGAGAAAGCAGTATGAGTAAAAAACAAACCTTGCGCGTCGGTGTCGGCGGCCCAGTCGGTTCGGGCAAAACAGCCCTGTTGCGCTCCTTATGTGCGGCGTTAAAAGATCACTACAACATCGCCGTGGTGACCAACGATATTTACACTAAGGAAGACGCGCAATTTTTAACCAAAAATAAAGCGCTCGAAGCCGATCGGATTCTCGGGGTCGAGACCGGTGGCTGCCCCCATACCGCCATTCGCGAAGACGCCTCAATGAACCTGGCCGCGATCGATGAGCTGATGGCCCGCCACGGTGAGCTGGACGTGGTCTTCGTGGAAAGTGGTGGTGACAACCTAAGCGCCACCTTCAGCCCGGAGCTGTCGGACTACACCATCTACGTGATCGATGTCTCGGCCGGTGACAAGATTCCGCGTAAGGGCGGGCCGGGCATTACCCGATCCGACCTGTTGGTGATCAATAAGATCGACCTGGCCCCACTGGTGGGCGCATCACTGGAAGTCATGGATACCGACACCCAACGCATGCGCGGCACTAAACCCTTTGTCTTTTCCAACCTAAAGACCGCGCAGGGTTTGGATGCGATTATTCAACATATCATCGTCGAAGGCATGCTCGAACCGAAGGCGGTACCGGCCGCACAGGCGGTGGTCTAAGCGCCGCGAAAAAATAGCACGACTTGCAGTGACTGCTCGGCGGGGTAAAATATGGCCGCTCGCAGAAGCTGCCGTCGCGACCGAATAGTGGTAATCAATTTAATAGACATTCTTCTTAAGATGGGAGCACAGCATGAATAAAAAAACACGCATCAGTTTAGCCCTGTTGGCATCAATACTCTTGGTACCCACCCTGGCCCTTGCACACGACGGCCACACCAGTGCCACCCTATTCAATGGCCTGGCGCACCCCCTTACTGGCTTTGATCACTTGCTCGCCGCCCTGGCCGTTGGCCTTTGGTCAATTAATAGTACGCAAAAACAGGCCTGGTTGGCGCCACTGGTATTTATCGGCGCAGTGGGCGCGGGCACCTTGCTCGGCACCTTGGGGTTCACGCTGCCCTTGATGGAAACCGGCCTGGTTGCCAGCCTGGTATTTTTCGGTGCGCTGATGTTTGTGCATGCCAAAGCCAATGCTGCCGGCAGCCTGTTGGTGATTGGCCTGTTTGCCTCGGTGCATGGTATGGCGCATGGCAGTGAGATGGCCAGCAGCGCCACGCTGCTCGGCTACCTGACCGGCATTCTGGCCACGTCCACCGCTCTGCTGGTGCTCGCGCGCCTAGCCTCGATCACCGCACAGCGGCAGGTGGGCACCCTAGCGCTAAAAGTCAGCGGCGCGGCTGTTGCGCTTATGGGGGCTTTCTTAGCAACCGGCATCTAAGCCCAAAGGCTAGTAACTAACATGAGTGATAGCGGTGGTTTTGGCCTCGCCATCACTCGATCCCCGCCACCCCCGCGCCCTCACGACCAAAGCAAGCCAAACCCTTATAGACCGAGACATTGAAGCGCATAGTTATGGTGATCTGTTTCGGCCGACCTTCCTGCTCTGGTTGCAGGCCAGGGAACCCTATGCGCAAGAGATGATTGCCGATGGATTACAGGCTATAGTTACCTGCATCGACCCAACACAGCTTGACCCTGCCTTCGTCGGCTGGCCCTGTTTCTAGCCATAGGAGACTCAACATGCACGCGTCAGTGAGTATTAACATAGCCCAACCCAAGGCCGTTGTTTGGCAGGCGATTTGCGATATAGAGCATTCCAACACCATGATAAGCGCAATTCTGGCGATCGACATACTGGATCAGCCGAGTGAGGGCCTGATTGGCCTAAAGTGGCGCGAGACCCGCAAGATGTTCGGCAAAGAGGCCACCGAAGTGATGTGGGTTACCGAGGCGGAGGAGAATCACCACTACACTACCCGCGCTGAAAATCACGGTGCTGTCTACATTTCGCGCTTGTCGCTGGTGGACTTACCAACAGAACCGAAAGCGGACTCGACAGACGAGTCGACCAGCATGACCCAATTAACCATGACCTTTACGACTGAGTCCCAATCGCGTCTTGGAAAAATAATGGCGAGCTGTATGGGGTTTTTGATGAAGGGCTCGATGCAGAAAATGCTCCAGCAAGATTTGGTCGATATTAAAAACCATTTAGAACAAGCCTAACTAGATAATTCTGAATGTATTGCGACATCGAATTTAAAAACACGGATAGGAACAGATAAAATATGAGTGAGCTCGTCAACAGTAATTTGTTTTTGGTTAAGGAACACGTGGGCCTATTCAAGGCGGCCAATAACTATGATATCTATGACCCGGCCAGCGGCGAAATGATCATGCAGTGCCGCGAACCCTCCCTGGGCTTGCTCACCAAGCTATTACGCTTTACCGACTTTAAGCGCATGACCCCCTTCGATGTGCAAATATCGACCCCCGGCGGCGAACGCATAGTACGGATACAACGGGGTATCTCGCTGTTCATGTCCAAGGTTGAGGTGCGCGATCAAGACAACGTGGTTATTGGCGGCTTTCAACAACGGATGCTCTCAATCGGTGGCAAGTTTGATGTGCTGGATAAGGACGATCAGCTGCTCTGTAAGCTGGAAGGGCAATGGACCGGCTGGGACTTTTATTTCCGCAATGGCAAACAGGACCTGGCCCATGTCTCCAAAAAATGGACTGGCCTCGGCCGAGAGATGTTTACCAGCGCCGACAACTACGTATTGGAAATATACCAAGACGTGCCTAAGGATGATCCCGTGCGCAAGCTGATATTGGCTGCGGTGATGTGTATTGATATGGTGTTGAAAGAATAATCCTCGCCGTGCGCAGGCTAACAGTGAGCCAGCATTAGACCTCCTGTCCCGATAATAATAAGAGATTCTATGAAAACACAATTGCTCCCCATTCTGATCACGCTAACATTTCTCCCGCTGTCTGCGGTCGCTAAAGATACCCATGCGGTTATAGCGGCCCCGGTGGCCGACCAGGTCATGCGTGAGCAACGGACCACACTGGCCGACAATACCCTAGGGCAGGGTTTTGGCCCTCAATCCCCGCGCGATATCGATTCCCTGCCGGGGAGGAATGCGAGAGTCTTTAGCCCGGCCCCGCTGGCTTCGGAGATGAATCTGTGCAATATCCACTTTCACAAGAATGCCGAGCACAAGGGCGGCGAGTTTACCCTCTATGCGGGCAATGGCGATGGGCATGGCAACCAGAGTGGTTATCGCTATTCTGGGCAATTAAGTGATGCCGAGCGACTGCCGGTTAGTGCCTCAGTTTGCCCAAGTGAGCACGGCAGCCTCGAGTCCGGCGACACCATTGAGGTGCATTATGTGTACTCCACGGCCCAAGTTAAGCCGGGTCCTACCTTGGCGGCCTGTCTCAACGAGGCCATTGGTAACCCCCAATTGCGAGTCGAAACCCAGGTGTTGGTGCTGGTTAACGCTAACGAGGCACTTAACTTCGGCGAATTAACAGACTATGACGCGTCGCAAGGGCTTTATCAGGCGGTAAATATTCCGGCGGATACCGGTTTGCCAGTGCAGTATGCCGGTTCCACAACGGGCCCAGGCTATAACGAATCCGGTTCACCGTTTCAAGTAACCTGGAACGTCCGCCCTCAGGTGGCTAAGGTCAATATCCAGTCGGTTGCAACCTGGTGTACCGGCAATGATTTTGATGAGGATCATGGCCATGGCGTGCGTAACCTGGTGGTCAATCCCGATCTATTGTCTCAAATAGTCCGGTAAACTCTAATATCGCCTGTGGCGCCGTGCCCTGCAAAGTGGCCGGCTTCGGTCGGCCGACCCCTAGGTTGCTGAGTGAAAGATCTTTATTGTACCGTGGTGCCCGGCACAATCGCCCTGCGTTTTTTGGCAAAACCAGTCTAATTGACAGCGTCCCATATTGATCGCAGTATGTAGGGTTCACCAATGGGCATTTAGCCCGACTCTATAACTTGGCTGCAGTCACATCAGATTGCAGTTCTACCATAAATTGCAAGCTACCTTGATCTTGGAGATCTTATGTCACTTACTCAGAAGCAGGTTGGTGTATTCAAAGGAATTCTAGTCGGAGTCCCGGTTGCTTTGTGTGTGGTTTTTATTGGCGCCTATGCGAATCCTTTTGGTTTCGCTGAGTCCTCAAGTCAAGTCGATCGGCTTGGTGTTGCGATTTTATCCTGCATTATACCCGCCGTGTTCTTAGCATTTTCCATCGGCCGGCTCGCAAAACATCGATTTTTCTCCCCCGAAGATATTGATGGGGGTGGGCTAACGCACGGCACAGAGAAAGCAAATATCCTGCAATCGATCCTGCAAAATACCTTGGAACAAACATTACTCGCGACCCTTGTTTATCTGGTTTGGTCCGTTGTTATGCCGGCAACCTGGTTGTCAGTAGTGCCAATTGCGGCCCTGTGTTTTGGGGTAGGGCGCCTACTGTTTACCCTTGGCTATGCGCATGGCGCTCCTGCAAGAGCGCTCGGTTTTGCCTTAACCTTCTTTTCTTCAAACGCAATGCTCATTACGATAATCGGATATTTAATCGGGCAAATCGCCATTAGATGATAGCGGAACCGCAGATGAAAATAGTTAACGCGCACCTTGCCAATAGCATCACCGATCAAGGGATGTTAAAAGAACCGAATGCTCTGGGCTATATAGCCATCACTGCAGAGGTCGAGCTGCCTAGCATATGGTCATCGAACAGCACCAAGAAGCAGCAGCTGTTGGCTAAGCTGAAATCAATGTGTCGGGAGCTTAGGGGCTCATCTGAGGCTATTCGTCGCGCAGACATATTTGATGCTTTCATTATTCCTCCGGGTACTGCAGCGGGCAAGAGGCTGATAGAAGAGAAGTCATATAGCGTGCATGTGGCGAAGTTCGACATTGTCATTCTTATTGAATGCGCCAGTGTTGAGGAGGCCTTAGTTATAAGGGAAACGGTGGCGGTAGAAGCTATAGTAAGCTTGACCCGGCTTGGGTCAAGCTATATGGATGTTATAGTTTATAAGAACCCCAAGCGGATTGATGAGGTTAGCAAAGATACTAAAGGCGTTTTTTTGTTCAACTATTTTTATGCGCAGGACACGCAAACGTTATTAGATGTGTGGGAATATACCGCCGGTTGGTGGACAAAAAATGCCAAACTAACCAATTCAACCCCGTTGCAACCGGTGACCGCAGGGTCGCCCTATCATCTTATAAATCATTGTCGTTGGGACCGGCTTATTGACGTTTTGCCCTCGTTAATATTTAAGCCGAGCATGAAAAGATTTGTGCTCAAAAACTTTACCGAGAACAATATTGTTGCGATGCCTGTTTTATACAGGCTGGCCTAGTGACTATCTTTAATTGGATTCGCTAATAACTCATGAGCAGCGGCTTAGCTGCTTGCGGCCTTTTGCAATAAAATAAACCGATAGCTTTTGTTCTCTTTGAATTTAGTTGAATCCAAAAGATCAAGTTGTTTTGTGAGTTTGGCTATTTTTTTGCGATAGAGCCAAAATATTATTTTTTTCAGATAGGGGCGTTTGCCTTGGATCTTCTCTGTTAGGATCTCCAGTGCTAGCAAGAATTTACTGACTACATCCAACCCTAAGTCTAACGTTTTGGTGATGCTACCGGTTATATCCTGATCGGCTAGTAAGCTAAATTTGCTGCTGCCAATCCTATTGATAAATTTCTTATAGTTATGACCACTCTTGCTTATTTCACCAGAGACACCGTCTAATGTGAAATAGTCACATATCATTAGCAGGCCATCTTTTTTAAGCGCCTGACTGGAATTCTCGAATATCTTATCGATGTTTATGTACTGTGAGGATTCACTCATAATAATACAATCATATCGGTCTGCGATGGAGAAGTCTTCAAAACCTAAATGGTGAAATGGCGCGTTGGTCTTCTCTGTGAAAACCTGTTTCTGGTTGATATCGGGAGACAAACCTTCTGCGTCGTAACCAAGATCTATGAGTTTCTTGGTCAGTATGCCGGTACCGCAGCCGACATCTAGGATGCTTTTAACGTTCTTGGGTATATGCTCTATTAGATAATCTTCATAGCGTTCTTGTGCTTCTTTTAACTTGCTGAAGGTCAGTTCGTCCTCAGGCAGCCACATGCCATAATGCAGTCTATCTAAGCCTAAAACTTTATTGTAAAAATTCAGTGCGCGGTCGTTTTTTTTGCTCATAGTCATCTCGTTTTTTTTATTTTCGAGTTCTAAGTATGAAAGAGGTGTGTGAATATATAGTTACAAATTCAATAGTTTGTATAATGGCATATTCTGCCTGTAAGTGTAACACAGTATGTTTATCGGACGTTGCCTCGCCCGGGCTCTTTTTTTCGGGGCGGTTGGCTGGATGGTGCCGCCCTGTAGGTAGGGCAGCGGGGTTGGTCTTTTTCGGTCAGTCTGCCAATTCAATGCTTATCTGCAGAGATTTGGCACTGCCGGCGAACCATTTTTGAACATACAATGAACCCACAATTGGTGCCTTGCCCTCGCTTGGGACTTCCTTAAAACGAACGCTATTCTTGGTCTCTTTTTCGAACTCAAACTGAACCTGTTCTGTTTTCATGATGGTTTCCTAATGCTATTCGTACGGAATGGATGACCTTGACTAGAGTTCGAGATAATTGGCGATCTCAAACATGTCAGGGCGGCCTTCTTCAAAGCCAAAAAAACACACATCGCTGCGTTTATCGTCTTCAATAATACCCACTGAGAAATCACACTTATATTTCTTTGCGAAATCATAGAGCTGGTTCAATGGCTCCTTCAGTTTCTGGGCTTTACTGATGGTTAATTCTATCCCGACCTCAATAGCGCGTTTGCTAAGCGATGCCTGCTCAGCCTCCTCATGGCGATAAATGGCCTCGATGGTCGTTTTCGGCTCCGCCCAGATTTGCAGTTCCTGAAACAGGGCCTCGGCGAAATCGTCCAAATCATCCTGTTCTGCCAGCATATAGAGGTGCATCGGTGGTCCCTTTGGTGAGTTGGGGCATATGCCCGTTTATGGGTCGCAGTTTAGGCTAATTGACCTCGGCTGTGAACGTTCGCTAGCCGAATGCGTTAGCTTTATGGCTATATAGGCCCGCCTGCTCGAGGGTCTCGCCGCTGCAGGGCAGGTCAGCGGCCGTGGGCCTAGGTACCGAGTCAGGTTAGGGTTAGTGAAATTCGGGTCGTTGGCACAGGGCCAGCCAGTTATTCAGACCGGCGCTGCGATATTTCTTCTTATGCAAAATAAACGACAGGTCTCGATTGAAGTGGCGGTGCGGTACATTTAAGGGCACCAAATTGCCCCGTTTAAAGGCCTCGACCAGGGTGATCTTCGATAAACAGCCAATGCCCAAATTCGCCTCAACGGCCCGCTTGATAGCCTCGGTATGTTGCAGTTCCAGGGCGATATTCAACTTAGGCAGAATGCCGTGCATGGCGCGCTCGAAGGTTTGTCGGGTGCCAGAGCCAGTCTCGCGCAGTATCCACGGCACAGACACCAGGTCTTGGTCGGTCAGGTCGCCGTGCTCGGCCAACGGATGTTCGGCCGAGCAGAACACCACCAGTTCGTCGCGGCGCCAGTGAATGACGTCGAGTTCGGGTTCGTTCCAGGCGCCCTCGATTAGACCGATGTCCAACAGGTAGTTGCGCACCTGATGGGCGATGGCGGTGGTGTTGGCCACTTCCAATGAGACCTTGGCGTTTGGGTGCTCGCGGGTAAACTGGGCGAGGATATTGACCGCTAGGTAGTTACCGATCGACAGGGTGGCACCCACTTTGAGGTGGCCAATTTCGCTGTGTTGCCGAAAACTCAGTTCCAGTTCCCGGGCCTGTTCGACCATGGCCTCGGCTTGAGAGCGTAAGATACGCCCCAGTTCATTGAGTCGTAGGGTCTTGCCGGGCCGGTCGAACAGCTGAATATCGAACTGGCTCTCGAGCGTTTTCAGTGCTTCACTGGCTGCCGATTGCGACATCGACAGCTCCTGGGCCGCCAGACTGATACTTTCATGGTGCGCGGCGGCCAAAAATATTTCCAGCTGGCGGAGGGTAAACTTCATTATCGATTAATCCGAATAAGGTTATTTAATAATCCTGTTTTACAGATACATTAAGGTGCCGTTACAATGGAGTCAATTTAAACCTTAACGCCCTCGGGCACAGGACAAGACGTTATGGCAGCGCTGCGCAAAGAAACGGTTACCGAGGTTCATCATTGGAATGACTCCTTGTTCAGTTTTAAAACCACCCGGGATGCCGGTTTTCGTTTTAAAAACGGTCATTTTGTCATGATCGGCTTGGAACAGGACGGGGGTCGCCCGTTGATGCGCGCCTACAGCATTGCCAGTGCCAATTACGAGGAAGAGCTGGAGTTTTTCAGCATCAAGGTCGCCGACGGCCCGCTGACCTCCAAATTGCAGAAGATTCAGCCCGGGGATGAAATTGTCGTCGGTTCGAAGCCAACGGGCACGCTGGTTCTCGATAACCTGCTGCCGGGCCGCAATCTGTATCTGATCAGTACCGGTACAGGACTGGCGCCCTTTATGAGCATTATTAAAGATCCGGAGACCTATGAGCAATACGAGAAGGTGATTCTCACGCACGGTGTGCGCACCGTCGACGAACTGGCCTATCGAGATCTGATCAATGACGAATTGCCCAATAACGAATACTTTGGTGAGATGATTCAGGACCAGCTGATCTACTACCCCACGGTAACTCGCGAAGATTATGTCAATATGGGCCGGATCACCGATTTGATGGAGTCGGGTAAGTTGTTTCGTGATATCAACCTGCCGGAAATGGACCCAGAGCAGGATCGCTTTATGATCTGCGGCTCGCCCAGCATGTTAAAAGACACCTGCCGAATTCTCGACGCACGCGGTTTCCAGGAAGCCCGACAGGGTAATGTGGGTCACTACGTTATCGAACGGGCCTTTGTCGAAAGTTAAACAACAGTCTCTAGGCTAGCCCGTCTAGGCGGCGCTGGCCCAGTCCAATCCCGCCTAGGGCCAGTCTGGCTCATCCCATCCTTCCCGCTGCCAAAGCCATTGGCTATTCGACTGATCTAGCCTACCCTAAGGTCCGTACCCCAAGCCAGCAGGTAACGGGTTTGGGCGAGTTTTGCGCCAACAGGCGCCTGCCGAGCTTCGTCATACCGATCAGTGGCTTGGGCACTTGATGTTCTAGCGATTCGACCGGATCAGTACATACCCAGGGGGTTAGCATGTCGTTGCATTTGATTGAAAAATTTTACCACTGTCCATACTGTGGCGAACGGGTCAGCGTACTGGTCGATCCATCCGCCGACGCGCAAGAGCTTATTGAGGATTGTGAAGTCTGTTGCCGTCCAGTGAGTTTTTCTATTCAAGTCACCGACGAGGACGAGGTTGAGATGCAGGCGCGGCGGGAAGACGATTGACGGCGCTGGCCGTTCAGGCCAGGCCAGCATTATTGCGCGCTATTTTTTAACAAACCAGTAGAGCTTAAAGCAGGCCTTGTCTGCCAAGGCCGGTGTTTGTTTGAGCCGGTCTTGGGCCTCGTGCGAGAGCCGATGCGCGTGCGGGGTCATGCCCAGCAGATCGAAGATCGCCTGATTCGTGGGTAGATCCAATCCAAAGGTTAACCGCTCATCGTGCACCAGCTCAAAGCGATCATCCAGGTAGGCCTGATGCTTACTGACATCATAGGGGCGCACTTCCTGATAGATCAGCTGGCGCAGCGCCAGTAGGTGATCGAAGTCGGGCGTTACCATGCATACCGCGCCGCCAGGCTTGAGTACGCGCTGAAAAGGATCGCTGTCGACCCGGGAAAAAACACTGACGATGGCATCGAAACTGGCATCGGCATAGGGCGCGTGCGTGCTCGAGGCCACACTCCAATGAATGTTCTTATATTTGCTGGCTGCGACGATGGCGGGCTTGGAAATATCCAGACCGTAGCAATCAAAATCGGGATTGGCCTGAGCGATCATCTGGGTGTAATAGCCTTCGCCGCAGCCGGCGTCCCAGAGCGTCGCTTGGGCCGGCAGTTTCTCGCTCATTTGCGCACTGATCCGTTGTGCCAGCGTCTGATAATGGCCGGCCTCCAAGAAGCGACGGCGACTTTGCACCATTAGGGCATCATCGCCCGGTGCCTTGCTGTTTTTGTTTTGTGCCAGCAAGAGGTTTACATAACCTTTCTTATGCCGATCGAACGAATGGCCCTCGGCACAGCGCAGGCTGCTGGGGAGCGATTCAAGTGGCAATGCGCAGACGGGGCAACTATAGGGACTGGCCAACATGTCAGGTCCGGTTAAAATTAGGTCGCCGAGTATCGCATACTGGCCTGTTATTAGTTAGTCGAGCTTTGTGAGTCTTTTGCCACCGGGTTGGCATTCACGTAGTGCAGGTCGTTGGGCAAACGCCGATAGCCATAGAGTTCTTCGACAATGGTGTCGAGCAAGGTTAAATTTCGGTTGTCGACCGTGTTCACCAAGCGTCCGCGCTTGGCGCTGAGAATGGCCGCCGTCGCATGTTTTATCACCATAAAGGCAGTGTAACCCCGTTCTTTTAAGATTAGTGCTAACCGTCTTTTTTCCCAGTCAGAAAGCCCTTCAATAAACATAGATGCAATTCCATTGGCTACTTGTACTCAATAAAACGACCTTAAAGTATTGGTCGTCATGCGCGCCGCAGAATAGCCTGCCGACCTCCTTTATGCGAATCAGATCTCACTTTTAGGCCTGTCTTGTTTGATTTTTGTGATGTGTATCAAAAAAATTAAAATGGGTCGCACGCCTGAGCTGCAAAGGCGAAAAGACCGCGCGCATAAAAACTATCAGTGGCCCGGACGTGGGCTGTGGTGCCTGTCTGGGTTCCAGATTGGCAGGGCAAGCCAAACCGATTGGCGCGGCTTGGCTTCTGTTTAGCGGGGCAGGATAGGGACAATAGTGCTTGTATTACTGGGGCTTGGGTTTGCGGGGACCTCCGCGCTGGGCATCGGTTCGCGTTGCAATTGGTTTTTCAGCTCGATCCAGCGACTCATATATTCGGTGGCCCTATATTGATTTTGCGTCAATAGCCGGCCCCAAAAGTTGGCCTGGCGGTGTTCGCTCAGGGTCGCCCGAATTTGATCCACGCGCTCGAGAAAGGGTTGTGCAAACAGGTTCCGAGCAAAATTCTGTTCCAGAATTCGATAGCCATTGCTCTGCAACTCGGCCCAGCGTGCTGAATCGTGATAGGCGGCCGCCACCAATTGAGCAAACTCACTGGGGTTGGCACTGGGTCGATAGCCGAGCTGGCTTTCGCTCGCCATGGCCTCGGCGCCAATTGGGGTGGTCAGGGTGGGTGTCCCGGTGAGCCAGCCCTCGAGGATCTTGCCCTTTTGGCCCGCGCCAAAGCGTAGCGGCGCAAGATTGAGCCGATACTGGCTGAGCGTTGCCAGGGCATCGGCACTGCGACCCTTGATGAAAAATTGGTCTTTGCGCGCCTGCAGCTGATTCATGGCATGGTCGGCATAGGCGCCATAGACGTGCATTTCGCACTTGTTCGGCAAGAGGGGACGCAGGATCGGCCAGATAACCGTCTTCAGCCAGCGGGTCGCGTCTCGATTCGGCTCGTGCTTAAAGCCACCAATCATCACCAAATGTTCTCGAGCGTCAAAGCCCGGTTGCCTGAGTGGATCCGGTGGTGTCACCAGGAAGGGCAGGTAAAGCAGTTTGTCCCGGCTGATATGAAAGTGTTGGTGCAATAGGTCAATTTCCGTTTGGGAAATCATCACGCTGATATCGGTTCGACTGATGGCCGCGATTTCGCGCAGGGCGATCGCATTAAAGAGATCGATCGGTTGTTCACCTTTGAGCGCCGTCTCACGCGCCACGCGCAAACAATGCAGGTCACTGGTGTCGATCAGGGTCATGGCCTGCGGAAGCTGGGTCTGAACGCGCCAGCCGAACTGTTCTTCCATAACAAAACGGTCATAGATAACGATGGCTGGCGCTAAGTCCGCTAGCCAAGGGTCAAAGTCGGCGTCATTGACGGCAATGGCATGAGTCTGGATACCCAGAGCACTCAGGTCGGTCTGAAAGGGCGTCGGTTCAGCCGCGCAGGCAACATGAATGACATAACCGCGCGTCTGCAGCAACGCCAGTAGGTCCAGACTGCGTCGGCCAGCCGCTGTGGAGTTCGGTTCGGGCCAATTTTTGGCGATTAACAGAACGGACTCAGACATGGGCAAGCATTACAAAAAGGCACAAAAGTGAAATCTCCAAATAGACAAAGTGGCCTACAGTTAAGCAGTGATGATCCGCTGGCACTGTCTGCTCGACACTGGATCGGCATGGCACGCGATCCGCAGTGTAATGGAGGACAGCATGAAACGCCTGTACTATCTCACCGATCAACTGGACTACGCAGAGCACATTTCCGAAGAGCTGGTCCGCAATGGCATTGATTTTAATCAAATACATGTGCTCAGTAAGGGCTCCGGTGGGCTGGTGACTCGACACCTAAACGGCTTAAACATTTTCGATCGGCTTGAACGTGTTCGCAGGGCCTTAAATGGCCTATTGATCGGCTTGTTGATGGCCGCCATGGCCCTGCTGTTCGGCCATTTCGGACTCGGTCTGGTCTACTCTGGCATCGCCCAATTTGCCTTGGTTGTATTGCTCTTGTTGTTTAGCACCTGGGTCGGCACCCTGGTGAGTTTTACCCCTGAAAATGTTCATTTGCGCCATTTTCATCGCGAAATTAATGCCGGCCGCTACCTGGTGATGATCGATGTCGGGATCCATCAGGAACGAAGTGTGCACAGCCTGATCGATTGTCTCAACGAAGCCCAATACAGTGGTGCTGACGAACAGCTGCTGAGCTAGTTATGGACGCCACATCGGTGCCATTAAAAAATTCATTAGCGGACAGTTGACGCGGCAATAACAACTCAAATATAGTTATCTCCTAGCTGGAAAATGTGTCTTATCTACGTCACTTCGAAGTTTGAGATTTAGCTCCGTCCTGTTGTTTATAAGTAAATGCAATATTCTAGTCTACCCGCCCAATGGGCATTCTTTTACTCATAGATTAATAGGAAAATATCATGACCGATTCAGTAACTGGCACCGTTAAATGGTTTAACGAAACGAAAGGCTTTGGCTTTATTGAACAAGAAGGCGGCCCGGATGTGTTTGCCCATTTCAGTGCCATCGCCGGTGGTGGCTTTAAAACCTTGGCCGAAGGCGATAAGGTGAAGTTTAACGTCACCCAAGGTCAAAAAGGCCCGCAAGCCGAGAACATCGAAAAGATCTAATTTATCGATTTTTTAGTAATAAAAGGCGCCATGTATGCGCCTTTTTTTTATCTTTTTTTTATCTAGTGGCTAGTTTTTTGATCGTTTAAAAAATCTTATCGTTAATTCCGTTTCCGTTTCCGTTTCCG
>NZ_CEYAVF010000037.1:23265-27886 GCF_982785585.1 Reinekea sp.
TTCCGTTTCCGTTTCCGTTTCCGCGTCAGCCCATACCATTCCGGCAGATAGACCATAAGCATCAACAGTTGGCACATTCGCTGCTATACATCAGTTCAGGCGCAAAAAACCTCCCTTGTCTCGACCAGTCAGGCGGCTCTTGGTTCGTTTTGGTGCGCTAGAATTATACCCAGGCACTGTATTGGTTCATAAATGGTCAGTAACACATGACAGCGGTACCGGACGGCACAAAAAGTGCGCACAAAATTCTCAAGGTCCGGCGTCACTATAACCAGTGGGTGGCCGATCAGACCCTAGAAGACTATGCCCTGCGTTTTACCGCGCGCAAGGGCAGGACGATGAGCATTGGCATGGTCGGCCGCACGGCGCTCGGGGCGACCGCCTTCTTGGCTTTGGAAGCCTTGGCCGCTGCGGTGACGCTAGCCTATGGTTTCGTCAATGCCGTGGCCGCAATTCTAGTGGTCTGCCTGATCTTTTTTGTCACCGGTCTGCCGATCGCCTATTACAGTGCTAAGCACGGCTTGGACATCGACCTGCTGACCCGGGGGGCCGGTTTCGGTTACCTCGGTTCGACCCTTACCTCGCTTATCTATGCCTCCTTTACCTTTATTTTTTTCGCCATCGAGGCGGCCATTCTCAGTTCCGCCCTGAACCTACTGTTTGGCATACCCTTGGCACTGGCCTACCTAATCTGTGCCGGTGCGGTTATACCCATTGTGATCCGTGGCATCACCGCGATCAGTCGATTTCAGCTGGGCACCCAAAGCCTGTGGCTGGTGCTGCAGATCGCGGCTCTCTTGGTGGTCGTGTTCAATGAATGGCAGCAATTGGGCGCCTGGGTCGACTACAGTCCGGTGTCTGTGCCGGGCAGTCATCAATTCAATTGGGTGATGTTTGGCGCGGCTGCCTCGATTCTCTTTGCCTTGGTGGCGCAGATCGGCGAGCAGGTAGATTACCTGCGTTTTATGCCCGAAAAAACACCCGACAATAGCCGTCGCTGGTGGTTTTGGTTGGTCCTGGCCGGACCGGGTTGGGTCAGTGTGGGTTTAGTGAAGATGTTGCTTGGCTCCTTTCTGGCCTTTGTCGCCGTATCTCAGGGTATTGATGCTCTTAGTGCGGCCGATCCGACCCTGATGTATCAACGCGCCTTCGGTTATCTGATCCAGTCCGATCGTTTGGCGCTGATCTTGGCTGGGCTGATGGTGATCGTGTCACAGATGAAGATCAATGTAACCAATGCCTATGCCGGCTCCATTGCCTGGTCAAACTTCTTCTCGCGCCTAACCCATTCTCATCCCGGCCGGGTTGTCTGGCTGGTGTTCAATGTCGCATTGGCCCTGCTGCTGATGGAGTTGGGCGTGCACCAGGCGCTGGAGTCGGTGCTCAGTGTCTTTGCCCTGGTAGCGGTAAGCTGGCTCTGTTGTCTGTCGGCCGATCTGATGATCAATAAGCCGCTCGGGCTGAGCCCAAAACAGATCGAATTTAAACGCGGCCACCTTTATGACATCAATCCGGTTGGCACGGTCTCGATGGCGTTGGCCACGGCGGTTGGCCTCTGTGCCTACCTAGGCCTGTTCGGGGAGGGGCTGAAAACGCTCGGCCATTTTTTGAGTATTGCGACCAGCTTTGTGCTGGTGCCGCTTATCGCCTGGCTCACCGAAGGCAAATACTATCTGGCGCGCAGCGCACCGGAACCTATTGTTAGCACCTCCGATGAGCCGCCGTCGGCAGCGGTCGATCAGCATTGCAGCCTGTGCCAAAACCATTTCGAGCCGGAGGATGTGCTCTATTGTCCGGCGTATCAACAGACTATCTGCTCGCTCTGTTGTTCGTTAGATGCCCGTTGCTTAGACCAATGCAAACCGCCCGTCGAGGCTACTAGCACAACGTTGCGCTGGTTCAAGAAGGTGCTGCCGCCGTGGTTGACGGAACAGTTGCTGGGCCGTAGCGGTCAGTTTTTGATTTGGTTTGCCCTGGTAAATCTGTTTATCGGCGCCCTATTGGCGCTGATATACCGACATATGGAGCTGCAAGGGCACGGCGATTTGACCGTCTTCGCCAGCGGCCTGTGGACCCTATTCTTTACCCTGATGATTGTCTCGGGTGTGGTGACTTGGTTATTTCTGCTCGCGCATGAGAGCCGAGTGGAAGCACAGCGGGAGTCGAACCTTCAGACGCAAAAACTGATCGAGGAAATTGGCGCACACAAGTCCACCGACTCGCAGTTGCAACAGGCTAAGGAATTGGCCGAGCGGGCCAATGCCGCCAAGAGCCGATACCTATCGGGTATCAGTCATGAATTGCGTACCCCACTGCAATCGATCCTCGGCTATACCCAGCTGCTCAGTGACCGCAAGGACACCCCTAAAACGCATCGGCCCGGTCTCAATACCATCCATCGCAGCGGTCAATATCTCGCCGACCTGATTGAGGGCCTGCTCGACGTCTCCAAGATTGAAGCCGGGCGGCTTAACCTGCATATCAGCCAATTTGCCTTTCCGGGTCTGATTCATCAGCTTGCCTATATGTTTCAGATGCAAGCGCAGAGCAAGGGCATTGAACTCAAACTGGTGCTGCACGATCCTCTGCCCGACTGGGTTCGAGCAGATGAAAAACGCCTGCGCCAAGTGTTGATCAATCTGCTCAGCAATGCCATTAAATATACCGAGCAGGGGTCGGTTGAGTTTCATGTGCGCTATCGCAATCAGGTCGCGCAGTTCACGGTGATCGATACTGGCGTCGGCATCGCCGAGTCGGAACAGGAGCGCATTTTCTCGCCCTTCGAGCGAGTCCAAAATAGTGCTACGGCGCATGTGCCGGGCACCGGTTTGGGCCTGACCATCGTTAAACTCCTAGTGGAGATTATGGGCGGCGATATTCAATTGACCTCGGCCCTAGGCACCGGCAGCCAATTTAAGGTCGCCCTGATGCTGCCTTGGGCCGAGCATGACCCGGCCGAGGTCGCGCCGCAGCGCCGTATTGAGGGCTACCAAGGGACCCGGCGCACCATTATGGTGGTCGATGACGATGCCACCGTGCGCGGCCTAATCAACGAACTGCTGCAACCGCTAGGATTTAATGTGCTCGAAGCGGTCAGTGCCGAGCAGTGTCTGGCGGACTTTGCCGGGTCCGGTGCCGACCTCTACATACTCGATGTCAATATGCCCGGCAAAAGTGGTTTTGAACTGACCGCCCTGTTACGCGCTGACGGCATCAAGGCACCCATCGTAATGCTCTCGGCCAACGCCCAAATACCCGACACCGATCGGCAACAACAGTTGGGTTTCGATCAATATCTGGTTAAGCCGCTCGACAACTACCGACTGCTCAGCAGCCTAGCAACGCTACTCGAGGTGCACTGGCTCTACAGCGACGACAATGCCGACAGTAGGGCGCCGCTCGACGAGCCTGCGACCAATGCTTATCAGCCGCCAGCCGCGCCAGCACCGATTCGTATTGTGCAGGGCCCGTTATTGGAGGCTCTGTTCAGCGCGGCCGATATCGGCTACAAGCGTGGCATGCTCACTGCTCTAGCGGACCTGTACGACCAGGACGCGCTCGACCAAGCAGACTATGACCGCTTGGTGGAGCGAGTCGAGCGGTTACAGTTTTCCCAACTCAGCAAGATGATAGAGGTAGTTTGATCGATGAATGGCAATCTAAGAGGCACACTGGTGCTGGCCGTTGACGACTCCCCCGACGCCCTGGCCATGGTGCACGATGCCCTTGAATCCAGCGGTATGGATGTATTGGTGGCCCTGGAAGGCAAGCAAGCGCTGGCGATCGCCGAACGGATGAAACCGGATATGATCTTGCTCGATGCCTTGATGCCGGTAATGGACGGTTTTGAAACCTGCCGGCAATTGAAGAGCAATGCCTTGCTCGCTGACATACCGGTGATCTTCATGACCGGCCTAGGCGACAGTGAGGATGTGGTGCGCGGTTTGGAAGCCGGCGGTGTGGATTACCTGACCAAACCCATTAACCCGGCGGTGCTGGTGGCGCGGATCCGGGTGCATCTGACCAATGCCCGACTGACCCGCAGTGCCTATGGTGCGCTGGACACAGCCGGACAAAATCTGCTCTCGGTCAACGATCGCGGTGAACAGAATTGGGCCACGCCGCAAGCTTACACCCTGTTGGCGAAGGCCCATCTGGCCGCTCCGGAGCACTATGCCCTGGTTGCTGACCAGATTCGCATCTGGTTGCGTCACCAACCGGCCGTGGGCCAGACATTGGTCCTGGCCGAACTGGATTATCCGCTCACCATCCGGATGATTTCGACTCAAGATGGTGAATGCATTGTGCGGCTCATCGACGGTCAACGCGCCACAGGTCCGGCCCTATTAAAACAACAGTTAGAGCTGACCGAGCGCGAGTCGGAAGTGATTTTTTGGATTGCCCAGGGCAAAACCAATCGTGAGGTGGCCGAGATTTTGAGTATGAGCCCGCGCACGGTAAACAAGCATCTGGAGCAGATTTTCAGTAAGCTCCAGGTCGACAATCGCACTAGTGCCGCCGCCCTGGCCCTGAAGGCATTGGCCCAGGCTGAAGCACTGATTTAGGTTTTTATGAGCTGGTTAATGGCACATATTCTCAAAGTGCCTGCCCCAATAGCACG
>NZ_CEYAVF010000037.1:27986-31550 GCF_982785585.1 Reinekea sp.
CCCAAGTCGCCGGCATCGACACCCTCACCCGGTGTTACCGACATATCCCGATTGCTGGTGTATTCGACAAAGGCGGGCGCAAAGGGATTGCTGATATCAAATACCATAATGCCACCTTGGCGCTCTAAACCGACGAAGGCGTAAGTGCGCTCGCCGATCTGACCTACGGCCAGACCCTCAGGTTCAGGGCCCTTGTTGTCACTGCGGTTTTCGACACTGTTCTTGTCGTTGGACAGATTGAAAAATAGGGGTGAACGGTCGGCAATTATTTGCTCGATCTGATCACCGGAATCGAACACCTGTTTACCGCTGGCCGTCCAGATACTGAACGAGCGCGCACCATAGGCGTAGATCGCCTCATAAGCACCGTCGGCATTGGCATCGCCATGGGTCTTGGTAACGGTCAGGTCGCCAATGCCTTTGCCATTTTGCAGCATGGCAATTTGCGCAGCACTGAATTGTTTGGTGTCTAGGTTGAGATCTTCCAGAGAGATCTCATCGCTATAGGACAGGCACTCGTCGTCGCCCAGGTCGGTATGGCTGGCGCTTAGACAGCTGGCGCTGTCAGCGCTGTAAATGTACTCGCGGCCATCGCCCTCGTTAGCGGTCACCAAATAGGTGTTGCCATTAAAGGTGTAGGAGTCGATCGAGTCGGGCATATACATGCCAAAGATAGGCAGGCTTTCTATAACCGGTACCTGGTCATTCTTGTTGGCGTCCAGGCCCATACCCTGAAGGCTATGGTCTTTAAAGCCCAGCGCTGCAATCTTGGTCACGGTCGCGGTGGCAATATCCACCAAGGCGATTGCGTTGTTCTCTTGCAGGCTAACATAAGCCGTTGTGCCATCCGCGGAGATGGTGATGTATTCCGGCTCCAAATCCATCGCGACGGTCGCACCCGGACCGAAAATTCGCACACCATCTGCCCGTAAGCTTTCGATTTGCGCGTTAAATGCGCGGAATCCGGCCTGCTTAACCGTAGCAGAGGCCACGCCCGCGGTTAGATTTACCACGGTGATCGAGCCTTCGGGATCATTCTTATAATCGCCACTGGGCTCACCTTCGTTCGCGCTCAATAGATAGTTGCCATCGGGTGAGAACTTCACCATGTCGGGTAAAGCGCCGGCCATAAAGGCGGCGGCGAAGCTGTTGTCCTCGGTGTTGTACAAGTAGATACGTCCTGTAGCCTGTTTGTTGTCAGCCTCTACCGCAACTGCCAATAGGCCATTGGCCACGGCCACACTATTGGCACCGCCACTGGTGAAAGTGGCGCTGTCCTGATCGAATACCGCCAAGGTCGTGAGCTTGACTGGGGCTGCTGGGTCGGTCAGATCGAGCACGTCTATGGTGTTGTCACCGGAATTGATCACAAAGGCCTTATGGGTAGCTTTGTCAAATGCGACTATTTCTGCCCCGCCATCTGCGAAGATGCCTGATTCATAGCGACCTACCTGGATCAAATGCCCTGTGCTCACTGCTTGAATCGCATTGGTCATGTTGTTCGACGGGTGTAATGCACTCGCCATGCTGTTAGAGGTCACCGCACAGGCAATCAATAAAAATGGCGTCACTAGGGCGCCCTGAAAATATTTCCGATAAGATAGGTCCACAGCAGATAATTCCATTTGGTTAAGAAGTCCCTGAGAATAGGGTTCCAATATGACGAGCTCGTTACAGTGTTATGAACGTTAAGTGAACCCAATTCTCGCTGCCCAACGTAAACGCAAGTCTTGCTGCCTGCCATATCAACCAACAAGGGATTATGACGACAGGCAGCCAGTTCTATGCCATTCGCTCAATAGGGGTCCGATAGGGCGAATGGGGCTGGTATCGAAATCCAGAATCTATAGACTGGCGACCAACTGAGCATTCCAGCAAATCGCCGACCAATAGTCGGCCCAGCACGCTATCTGTGCGCAGATCCGTGTCGTTGCGGTGCCAAGGGTTGCTGCAATCAATTCCTAAGTTGTGCAACGGCCTAAGCGCAAGCCTGCTGCGGGCCGGCCATCACAACTCCATCTATTAGCGAGTGTAACATGAGCAATATTGTTGAAATTAGTCAGCTGAATAAACTCTACGATAATGGCTATCAGGCCCTGCGCGATGTGAACCTGACCATTGAAAAGGGAGAGATACTAGCGCTATTGGGTCCCAACGGGGCCGGTAAAACCACCCTGATCAGTACCATTTGCGGCATCGTCAACGCGACCTCCGGCTCGGTCACGGTCGGCGGCTTCGATATCACCAAGGACTACCGCAAGACCCGTGCAATGATCGGCCTGGTGCCACAGGAACTGCATACCGAGGCCTTTGAGTCGGTTATCGCGACGGTCAAGTTCAGCCGGGGCCTGTTCGGCAAGAAGCCCGATGATGCGCATATCGAGAAGGTATTAAAAGATCTGTCGCTGTGGGATAAGCGCAATAGCGCCATTCGCGAGCTGTCCGGCGGCATGAAACGTCGACTGCTGATCGCCAAGGCACTGTCGCACGAACCCTCGGTGTTGTTTTTGGACGAACCATCGGCGGGAGTCGATGTGGAGCTGCGCCGCGATATGTGGCTGGTGGTTAAGAAATTGCGCGATACCGGCGTGACCATTATCTTAACGACGCACTATATCGAGGAGGCCGAAGAAATTGCCGATCGAGTGGCGATCATCAACAAGGGTCATATTCAGCTGGTTGAGAACAAGGTTGAACTGATGCGCAAGTTGGGCAAGAAGCAACTGACGCTCGAATTGAAAGAGCCACTGACCACCGTGCCCGGCGCCTTATCCGAGTTCGATATCAGCCTCGAGCAGCAGGGTTACCAGTTGGTCTATAGCTATGACGGCACGCAACAGCACACTGGTATTGCCACGTTGATGCGGGTGTTGTCCGAACACGAGATCCACTTCAAGGATTTGTCGACTCGGCAGAGCTCCTTGGAAGATATATTTGTTGATTTGGTAAAGGAAACCGTATGAATTTCTATTCCGTAATGGCCATCTATAAGTTTGAAATGGCCCGTACCGCGCGCACTGTGTTACAGAGCATTATTTCACCGGTCATCTCCACCTCGCTCTACTTTGTGGTCTTTGGCGCGGCGATTGGCTCGCGCATCACCTCGGTCGATGGCGTCAGTTACGGGGCCTTTATTGTGCCCGGTTTAATTATGCTGTCGTTGATGACCCAAAGTATTGCCAACGCCTCCTTCGGTATCTATTTTCCAAAATTTACCGGCACCATCTTTGAGCTCTTATCGGCACCTATTTCCTACTTTGAGATACTGCTCGGTTATGTCGGTGCGGCCGCGACCAAGTCGCTGATCGTCGGGTCTATTATCCTGATGACCGCCGGATTCTTTGTCGATATGCAAATTATGCATCCATTCTGGATGTTATTGTTTCTGGTGATGACCGCACTGACCTTTAGCCTGTTCGGTTTTATTATCGGCATTTGGGCCGACAATTTCGAGAAGCTGCAACTGGTACCGCTCTTGATCGTGACACCGCTGGTGTTCTTGGGCGGTAGCTTCTATTCCATCAGCATGCTGCCGCCGATCTGGCAGACCATTACGCTCTTTAA
>NZ_CEYAVF010000037.1:31650-34172 GCF_982785585.1 Reinekea sp.
GCATGTCTGACATGCCGTCCTTATGATGCGCGGCCATCATCTCAGCACTGTAGTCATCGCCGTGCATGTCTGACATGCCGTCCTTATGATGCGCGGCCATCATCTCAGCACTGTAGTCGTCGCCGTGCATGGCCATCATGCCCTTATACATCGACCCAACTGGGCTACCATCGGCAAAAAAACCATTGTGGGCTAGGGCCAACGAGCCGACTAGGGTCGCCGCTACGACTGTGGAGAGGGTGAACAGCTTAAGTTTGGTCATAATAGGATCCTCGAAAAGAAAGACAATTCGTCTTGAATGAACCTATTCTAGTTCAGGTCGGTTAACCTAAGGCTGTCCAAAAGATTAACGATTGTTAATCTTGCCGCGTGGGGATTCCACGTACAATGGCTCGGTGACTAACCTAGGGGGCTGCAGTGAAGTTATTGGTGGTGGAAGACGACCCAACCTTAGCCGATTTTATCGCTAAGGGCTTGCGTCAGGCCGGTTTTGTTGTCGATCTCTGTGTCGACGGCAAGGATGCCCTGTTTCGAGTGGCGACCGAGTCCTATGACCTGATGATCATGGATCGCATGTTGCCGCAGGTCGACGGCCTGACCATTATTCGCACCCTCCGGGCCTCGGCTAATCAGACCCCGGTGCTGATTCTGAGTGCGCTCGATGATGTCGACCAGCGCGTTGAGGGCCTGGCGGCCGGCGCCGATGACTATCTGACTAAGCCCTTTGCCTTTAAAGAATTGCTCGCTCGGGTCCAGGCCCTGCTGCGTCGCCAGGCGCCGGTCAACGGTTTGGGTACCCAGCTGCAGGTGGCCGATGTCTTGCTCGATTTGGCCAAACAAAAGGTCTGGGTGGATGGTCTAGCGGTGGCCATGCAACCGCGCGAGATCCGGCTATTGGAGTATCTAATGCGCCACGAAGGCCAGCTGATCTCGCGTACCATGTTGCTGGAAAATGTTTGGGAATATCACTTCGACCCACAAACCAATATTGTTGACGTACACATCAGTCGGCTGCGCCAGAAGCTGGATAAGAACCGCTCCGGCAGTCTCATTCAAACCGTCAGGGGGGCAGGGTATGTCTTGGCTGCGCACACCTAAGATCTTAACCAGTTCCAGCTTTCGCTTTGCCATGTTAACGGTTGGGGTGATCTGGTTGTCGACCGCTCTGGTCTTGGTGGCCGTCTATATGCAGCTTGACCGTGCTATCTGGCGCAGTATTGACGCCAGTCTGGACCTGCAAACGACCGAATTGCTGCAACAAGCCAAACAAACACCGAGTTTATCCACCGAGGAGCTGCTCGCCGCCTATAACGCTCAGTTGAACTCAAGCCAGGCCATCGCCAGCAGCGGAGCCGATTCGATGCAACAGATGCACAACAGCCCGGCGATGCACGCTATGCACCAAGCCATGGGCTTGGCCCAGCCGCCGGCGAGATTTTTGGCCGAGCATCATCGCATGCTGGCCGTTAATGGCGCGCTGCAAGTGGCCCGAAGCGTTGAACTGCCCAATGGCGAGGCCGTCGAGTTAAGTCAAAATGTGGCGTATCTGACGGATCTGCAGACCAGTCTCTGGCAATCTCTACTCTTTGGTCTGGCGATTACGCTGGGCATCGCGCTGCTCGGCAGCCTGGTGCTGACCCAGCGCAGTTTGCGCCGCATCCATCAGATCAATCGCAGTTGCCAGGCCATTATGGCCGGTGACCTGGCGCACCGTATTCCCTATCAGAAAGCGCTTGATGCGCGCGCCGATGCGAAGCCGCAGTTAGGAGCACTGGACGACTACGACCAGATGGCTTGGCATATCAATCAGATGCTGGACGCGATCCACGACGCCATGGCCAAGGTGCGTCAAGTCTCGGACAATATAGCGCACGACCTAAAATCACCGTTGGCGCGCATTCGCGTGAAGCTGGAAAGCGCCTACGAGCAGCAACCGAGCATCGAGGTTGAAGACAGCCTGCAAGAGCTTGATCGGGTGTTGGCGATGACCAAGAGCCTGCTCGGTATCGCGCGTATCGAGAGCAAGACCCGGGCCGGCTTTGCGCCGGTTTCGGTGCGGGAACTGTTACAGGATGTGCAAGAGATGTACGGTCCGGTATTCGATGAACAGGGCATTGAGTTTAGCGTTGAACCCAACGATCAAACTTTGGCCGGTGATAAGCACCTGTTGATGCAAGCGCTGACCAATTTACTCGACAATGCCCACAACCATACGCCAACGCACGGGTCGGTCAGCCTGCTGGCAACGGCCGAGCGGGGCGTGGACGGCAGCGCTGGGGTTCAATGGCAAATTCAGGACAGCGGCCCGGGTATCGATAAGGCGGAGTTTACCAAGGTGTTCGAGCGCTTCTATCGCCAAGATGAGGCGCGTCAAAGTGGTGGTTTTGGTTTGGGTTTAAGCTTGGTTCAATCGATTATTCAATTGCATGGGGGCACCGTCGAGTTGTCAAATAACGCGGGTTTACGTGTGGATATTTGGCTGCCGGCGGGTGTCTGATCGGGCGGGGCGCAAGCCCCGGTTT
>NZ_CEYAVF010000038.1:0-28088 GCF_982785585.1 Reinekea sp.
CGCTGACAGTGCTCAGTGGCCAGTCGAAACTGGCCACCGCGCGCAATCCTACTTACGGCCGTTGCGCTTGCGTTCGTTTTCAGTCAAAAACTTCTTACGAACACGAATGCTTAACGGTGTTACTTCGACCAACTCGTCATCTTCGATAAATTCCAACGCCTGCTCCAAGGTCTGCTTGATATGGGGCGACAGGGCCAAGGAATCATCGGTACCGGACGAACGTACGTTAGTCAGCTGCTTACCCTTAGTCGGGTTGACCACCAGGTCGTTGCTGCGTGAGTGAATACCAACGATCTGGCCTTCATACACTTCAACACCATGGCCCATAAAGAGGCGACCACGTTCCTGCAATGGAAACAGACCGTAAGCCAAGGTCTTACCCTTAACCATGGACACCAGTACGCCGTTCTTACGGCTGGCGACATCACCTTCTTTGATCGGACCATAATGATCGAAGATGCTGGTCATGATGCCAGAACCACTGGTCAGGGTCATGAACAGACCCCGAAAGCCAATCAGGCCACGCGACGGGGTCATGAATTCCAGCTTGGTACGGCCCTTGCCATCCGGTTCCATGTTGGTCAGTTCGGCTTTACGCAGGCCGAGCTCTTCCATGATGGATCCCTGATGACCCTCTTCAACATCGATCACGACGATTTCATAAGGTTCATGCACCTTACCATCGACGATACGCTGGACCACTTCGGGACGGGACACACCCAGCTCGAAGCCTTCACGACGCATGGATTCGATCAGTACCGACAAGTGCAATTCACCACGGCCTGATACCTTGAACTTGTCCGGCGTCTCACCCGGTGTAACACGCAAAGCGACGTTGTGGATCAGTTCCTGCTCCAAGCGGTCCTTGATGTTACGGGTGGTGATGAACTTACCTTCTTTTCCGGCGAACGGCGAATCGTTCACTTGGAAGGTCATGCTCACAGTGGGCTCATCAACAGACAGGGGTGGTCGGGCTTCAACCTGATTAGGACTACATACCGTGTCGGAAATACCCAGACCTTCAATACCGGTAATGCAAACGATGTCACCGGCTTGCGCCTCTTCGATTTCAACTCGTTCCAAGCCGTTATAACCCATCACCTGTAAGATCTTGCCTTTACGGGTTTTGCCATCGTCATCGATGATCACAACCTGAGCATTGGGCTTGACAGAACCGCGCGATACACGACCGACACCGATAACGCCAACATAACTGTTGTAGTCCAGGGCAGAGATCTGCATCTGGAAACCACCTTCCAAATCGACGGCCGGAGCCGGTACGACTTCGGTGATCATTTTAAACAACGGTTCCATGTCGTCGGCTAGGTCATCGGCAGACAAGCCGGCAACACCATTCAAAGCGGACGCATAGATTACCGGGAAGTCGAGTTGTTCTTCGGTCGCATCGAGACGGTCGAACAGTTCAAAGACCTGATCGAGGACCCAATCTGGACGGGCACCGGGACGGTCGACCTTGTTAATGACGACGATTGGCTTCAGACCCTGGGCGAACGCTTTGGAGGTTACAAAGCGGGTTTGTGGCATCGGGCCATCAACGGCATCGACCAACAATAAAACGCAGTCAACCATCGACAGAACACGCTCCACTTCACCGCCGAAATCGGCGTGGCCTGGGGTGTCGACGATGTTGATGCGGAAGTCTTTCCAGCGGATAGCGGTGTTTTTCGCCAAGATGGTAATACCGCGTTCACGCTCCTGGTCATTCGAGTCCATGATGCGCTCAGAATTCTGGTCTTTACGACCCAAGGTGCCTGATTGCTGTAAAAGCTTGTCTACCAAGGTGGTTTTACCATGGTCAACGTGAGCAATGATGGCGATATTACGCAAATTTTCGATCACTGTATTGGTTCCACTGAATATTAAGGGCGCGGATTGTACCGCAAGTGTGCAAAAAAGACACAAAGAATAGTGCAATAGGCTCGAGCTTCTCTTTGTTCGAGCCTATCGAAGAACCGTGAAATTTGCCCGTGGAGCCCGCCAATGGGGGACTTTGGCCGTAACGCCTAGCCCAAAAAAGCCGCGTAAACGGGGTTGTCGGACTCGTCCCAATAGCGGTAACCGAGCTCATCGAGCTTTAAACGGAAGGCCTTTAGGTCCGCTTTGGGTACCTGTACCCCGGCCAATACCCGTCCGTAAGCGGCCCCGTGATTGCGATAATGGAACAGACTGATATTCCAATGGCCCCCCAAAGCGGTCAAAAACTTGAGCAGGGCACCGGGACGCTCGGGGAATTCAAAGCGTAATAGTCGCTCATCGGTCGCTAGTGGCGCGTGACCGCCAACCATATGGCGAACGTGCGCCTTAGCGACTTCATTCTGGGTCAAGTCGAGCACGCTGTAACCGTCGTCAGTCAGACTGGCTAGCAGTTCGACACGCTCCACATCACTGGATGTTTTTATGCCGACAAAGATTTGTGCGTCACGTTCATTGTTATAGCGATAGTTAAATTCGGTTACCGAGCGTTTGCCGATATGACTGATAAAACGCCGAAAGCTACCCGGTTTTTCCGGTATCGTGACGGCAAAGATGGCCTCGCGATGTTCACCCACCTCGGAACGTTCGGCAACATAACGCAGCCGGTCGAAATTCATATTGGCACCAGAGCAAATGGTTACCAAAGTTTTACCGGTACAGCCCTCACGCGCGACATATTTTTTCATACCCGCCACGCTGGCGGCGCCGGCCGGCTCTGCCACGGAGCGGGTATCATCGAAGATATCCTTGATCGCGGCACAAAGTTCATCGGCTGAGACGGTGATCACCTCATCGACATGGTCTTTGAGCACCTTAAAAGTTTCCTTGCCAATTTGAGCCACGGCGATGCCATCGGCAAACAGTCCAACCTCTTTCAGAATGGTGCGTTTACCGGCCTTCATGGCCGAGGCTAGGGACGCGCTCTCCTCATACTCCACGGCGACAACGCGAATCTCAGGGCGCAAATACTTGATGTAGGCGGTAATGCCCGCCGCCAATCCGCCGCCGCCGACTGGAATAAAGATCGCGTCAATTTCGCCCGGACCATATTGGTGCAGTATTTCTCGAGCGATGGTGCCCTGACCGGCGATGCCATCGGGGTCGTCGTAAGGGTGCACGAAGGTGTAGCCCTTTTCGTGCTGCAAGTTGGTGGCAAAGAGCAGGGCTTGATCAAATGAATCGCCGTGCAATATGACCTTGCCGCCGCGCGCGCGGACCGAGGAAACCTTGATCTCCGGTGTCGTCACAGGCATCACGATGGTCGCCTTAACGCCCATCAATTTGGCAGCCTGCGCCACGCCCTGGGCGTGGTTGCCGGCCGATGCGCAAATCACCCCAGCTCTGCGCTGCGCGTCACTGAGTTGCGCCATAATGTTGTAGGCACCGCGAATTTTAAAGGAAAACACCGGCTGCAGATCTTCACGTTTAATTAAAATCTGATTGCCCAGTCGACGGCTCAAGGATGTCGCAACATCCAAGGGAGTTTCGATGGCCGCTGCATAAACCTTGGCGTTCAGAATTTTTTTAACGTAATGCTCTAACATGAATGGTCCTTGTCACGATGGAAGGTCAGTGAATAACTATCCGACAGTGTACGGTGAAATGACCCTTAAACCCAAGGCCCGCCAGCGGACTTTATAACAACCTCGGGAGATATATTCGCCATTGGTATGAAAAAGAACTTTTTACAGGCTGCGTAACATCTCAATGCCCCCTATAATAGCCTTAACGCCCACCAGGACTGAATTATGAGCCAAGACGAATTAAAGCAACAGGTGGCGCTCGCTGCCCTCAAGTACATCAAGCCGCTGCTGCAGCCCGATGCGATCATTGGCGTTGGCACCGGTTCCACGGCAAACTTCTTTATCGATGCTTTGGCGGAACTGAAGCATGACTTTAAGGGCGCAGTCGCCAGCAGCGATGCCACGGCCGAACGCTTGCGCGGCCACGGCATCGAGGTCTTCGATCTGAATGAGGTGAGTCAGTTAGCGGTCTATGTTGATGGTGCCGATGAGGCCAACCGAAAATTGGAGCTGATCAAGGGCGGTGGCGCGGCCCTGACGCGTGAAAAAATCGTCGCGTCGGTGGCGAAGATGTTTGTCTGCATTGCTGACGAGTCCAAAGCCGTCGAGACGTTGGGCGCCTTCCCATTACCAGTCGAGGTTATCCCGATGGCGCGCAGCTCGGTCGCGCGTGCGATTGTCGCCTTGGGCGGCAATCCGGTCTATCGAGTCGGTGTGGTCACCGACAATGGCAATATCCTGCTCGACGTGCACGGCTTGAGCATTACCAATGCCAAAGAAATGGAAGCCAAGCTGAATAATATCGTCGGTGTGGTGACCAATGGTTTGTTTGCTCAGCGTGCGGCGGACGTCTTGCTGTTGGCGACGCTTGAGGGCGTTAAAACCCTGACCGTTATCAATACCTCGGCCGGTTCCGGCGAATTCTATTAAAACGCTGCCCCTGAACCAAAAAAAACCAGCCTAAGCTGGTTTTTTTGATCCAATCTATGCCAGTCTTAAGGCAGACGCTGCCACATCTGGGTTCGACCGAGTAGCGCGAAGCCAATATAGCCCCGAACTTCCAAGCTAGCGCCCTGATCGATTAAGCGAAATCGAGCCTTGTATTCTTTGCCATTGCCCGGATCGAGTATGGTACCGCCGTCCCACTGGTCGCCATTCTCGGTCAGACCCCAAACAAAGGTCATGCCCTCAACCGGCTGATTTTTGCGCGCGCCACTGCATTCTTCGCAGATTGGAATCGGCTCTTCGGGGTTGAGTAGCGTATCGATCCGGCCCATCAGTTCACCGTTCTTAAGCCAAAGGGTGACCAGGCTTTTGGCTTCACCGGTCTCATCATCTATGGTCTGCCATTGACCGACCGGTGATGGCGTTGCCGCCTGGCTTAGACCGCTTAGGGCCAAACATAAGAAGATCGAAAAAAATGTTTTCATAGTTACCATGCTCCGAAAGGAATCAGAACACCATAGCAGGTGGTTAGGATTGCTCAACTTAACTCGAATATTAGTGATTTTTAGGACGCAATGGCTCATTAAAAACCCCGATTAGGCTGAAATATCGTCAATAACAGCACCTAAGGCCTCAGCCAGGCGAGCTGGCGCCACTTCAATCTGCAAACCACGCCGGCCCGCGCTGGCATACAGGCTGGTTAGGAGGACCGCGCTGGCATCGAGTACAGTCGGTAAGGCTTTTTTCTGGCCAAAAGGGCTGATACCGCCGACCACATAGCCACTACTCTTTTCGGCCTGGGCGACATCGGCCAACTCGGCCCTCTTGGCGCCAAGTGCCTTCGCGGCCAGTTTGAGGTTGAGACTGCCGGCCACGGGAACCAAGCAGGCGGCGAGCGTTTTAGGGTTTCCATTGAGGGCGATCAAGAGGGTCTTAAAAAGCTGGCTGTGAGGCACTCCGAGCGCATCGGCGACATCCTGGCCATAGTTGTCGGAGCTGTGTTTGAGCTGGTATTCGTGCACGGTAAAGGGGATCTTGTGTGCTCGTAAGTAGTCAATGGCTGGGGTCATCGGGTCGGTCCTGTTTTGGTATAAATCCAGCGCGATCGCACTATCCCGGAGCGTACTTCGTGTTGGCGCTGGGTATCGACCTGCTAACGCGTTTTGCCGCGCAGGCTGGCCACCTTGGGAATATCGATAATGACCGTCAAACCATGGGGCTGATTGTTGACTGCCTGGATGCTGCCTTCGTGCAGCTGAACAGCCTGGAGTGCAATATTCAATCCCAATCCGGCACCTGGGTTGGTTTGGTCGAGGCGATAAAACGGATCGAACAGGCGCGCTAACTTGTCTTCTGGCACGCCGGGTCCTTCATCGCTGATGGTTAGGGTGACCTGGCCCGGGCCCTGACTTAAGGCTACCCGAATGGTACCGTCCGCCGGCGAAAAGCGCAGCGCGTTGCGCACCACGTTATCGAGCGTGCTGTGCAGCAACTGAGCATCACCTTCCATCTGCAGCGGTCCATCGATCTGATCAATAATCGTGATTTGCCGCGGTTCGGCCTCGAACCGAGCATCCTCGACCACCCTGCGGACGATGTCATCAAGCTCGATCGTGCGCCACTCGACCTGCTGCATGTCGTTCTCAAAACGACTCAAGGTAAGGATTTGCGCGATCATATTCTCGAGCCGGTCGCTTTCGCGTTCAATCCGATCGAGGGCCCGGTCGAGGCCTTCCGGCGCCTTTTGGCGCACGATGCCCATAGCAACCTGAAGCCGGGTCAGGGGTGAGCGTAATTCGTGGCTGACATTGCTCAGCAAGCGCTGCTGGGCCGAGACCAGATCCTCGATCCGGGTCGCCATATCATCAAAATCACGGCCCAATTCACCAATTTCGTCGGCCCGGCGGCTGACGCTGGATCCAGCACGTGCATTGAGCGTGCCGCGCGCCAAGGCGCGCACCGTCTGGCGTAACTTTTCAATCGGGCGCACAAGAGACCAGGTCAGGAGCAGGCTCATCAGGCCGGAGATGGTCAGGGCGAGGGCCAATTGCATCCACTGACTCTCCAGCCAGAACGGCAAGTTCGCTGGCGGTAGGGACGGTACCCCGCGCAGGAATAAACGATAGTTAATATTATTGACCGCAATCGGAATAGGCCCTAACCAAGCCTCGTTACGCCATTGGCCAACCTGCATGCCTTCTTGCTCCATCATTTCTGAGAGCATCACCAGAATGCGTTTGGGCGGCTGAGGGCTGCCCAACATACGATAGGCGTCATCGACCAGATACAGCTGAAAGCGGGCCGTGTCATTATAGTTGGTGAGAATCAACGCCAAGCGGGCAGGGTCAGTGCCGGCAAAACCCAGATCCGGAAAGACTATATTGCTGAGAGTCGCGATATGACGAGGGGCCGGCGGAGCGACCTGATACTGCTTGGCGGCCTGAAAGGACACAAAATAAGCTGCAATAACGATCAGGATCAACGATAACCAGAAACTGATCCAGATCTTGCCAAAAACCGACCCCAGAGGGTTGAGCTTGCCTAACTGCATGAACGCTTCTCTTGGGTCAGCCGGTGGTGAGCGCGACCCAGAGTGCGGGAGCGCTCACGCCAGGGTGGCGATTATTGATTCGGATCGACGAACATATAACCAATGCCGCGGATGGTTTGGATTTTCGACTGCTCAGAGGTACCGCCGAGCTTGCGCCTGACATTGCTCACATGCATGTCGATGGAGCGATCATAGGCCATGATTTCGCGGCCTAAAACCTCGAGGTAGAGATCTTCCTTCGGTACCGCCTTGCCTGAACGGGTCATTAAAACACGCAGAACCTTGAACTCACTGGTGGTCATCGGTATGTGTTCACCGTCGCAGTAGACTCTATAGGTGTCAAAATTGAGCTCAACCCCATGGCAGGCCATGATGCCGCTGTCATCGTTCTGCTGGGTGCGATCCAATTCAATGCGTCGCAATAGGGCTTTGATGCGAGCCAACAGCTCGCGATGACTATAGGGCTTCGCCAGGTAGTCGTCAGCGCCCATTTCTAAGCCAAGAATACGATCTGTCTCTTCGCCCCGGGCGGTTAGCATTAGCACCGGGACGATCGAGGTCTGGCGAATACGTTTCAAGGTTTCGAAACCATCGATTCCGGGCATCATGACATCAAGCAATACTAGGTCGAAGTGATGGTTGGCAATCTCTTCTATACCCTCTTCGCCGGTATGGGCCGATTCGAGTCGATAGCCTTCAGCCGACAAATACTCACCCAGCAATTCTGCCAGATCTCTATCATCGTCGATCAGCAAAATGCTGTGTGTGCTCATAGTCGAACCTCTAATAAGATAAAGCATTCAAATGGGTGCAGTTTTGAGTTTTCCCAAGCCATTGACCAAAGCTTTTACCGCATGTTTACACCGTCCGCGTGGCGGCCCAGTTAGGCCGGGCCGATCGATGTGTCTTGCCACTGACCGCGGTCTCGGCGTCCAGACAGCTTGGCCCGGATCAACCGGAGAGGCAGCGTCGCCATCATGTGTCATTCAAGGGTAAACCTATATGGCTGGTTGTGCCTACCAGAATTCGCTAAGATCGACGGCTAATAAGGGTGATCTATGATAGAAGACGACGATTTGGCCGCTTTACGGCAGGAAATGAAGGGTGTCACGCCGCTTAAGGGGGTCCGTAAGGTGGATCGCAGCTCAAGTAAGGTTGCCGAGCCGACCCTCCAGCATCGACGACAGATGGCGGTGACGGTTGAACAGAAATCTACCAATCATTTAAGCGATGAGATTATTGATCTGGTTCAGCCTCTGGACAGTCTGGAATATCGCAGCAATGGGGTGTCATTGGGGGTTTTTCGTAACTTGAAACGGGGTCAATATTCGATTGATGCCAGGCTGGACTTACACCGCATGAAAATGCTTGCAGCGCGCGAGGCTGTGTATCGATTCATCCAAGATTGCCAGCGCTTTGATACCCGTAGTGCGATAATTCTGCATGGCAAGGGTGAGTTAAGTGAACCGAAGGCGTTTTTGAAATCGTGCGTCAATACTTGGCTAAAACAAATACCGGAAGTCATTGCCTTCCACAGCGCGCAAAAACACCACGGCGGTGTCGGCGCGCTCTATGTGTTGATCAAAAAAAGCGATCGATTGAAACTTGAAAATAAATTGCATATTAATCGAGGTCGGGAAGATACCGACTTTTAAGTTGCCACCCAGCCTAACGGCGCAAGGAATAGTCCGACCATGAGTAATGTTAAAAAGATGAGCTGTTGCATTGGTTTGGCACTGTCGATTTCGATGTCAACGGTATCGGCTCAGGATCTGATCGAAACGGCGGGCGATGTATTACAGATAGCCCTGCCCTTAACCGCGCTAGCGTCCACCTTTAGCCAAGACGATGCCGCGGGCCGCAAAGCGCTGCTCACCTCCTATGGGTCGACCTTTGTCCTGACCCATCTGCTAAAGAACACCGTTAACAAGGAACGGCCGAATGGCCGCAATACCCTTAGTTTCCCCAGCGGTCATACCAGCTCGGCCTTTTCGGGCGCGTCGTTCTTGGCTAAGCGCTACGGTTGGGATGTGGGTTTGCCGGCCTTTTTAGCGGCCAGTTTTGTCGGCTACAGTCGAGTCCATGCCGACCAGCATGACTGGTGGGATGTAACCGCTGGCGCAGCCATCGCGATCGGTTTTAACCAGTGGCTAGTGCCTGATCCTGACGGGGTTAGTATGGCTCTGATGCCAACGCGCGGCGGTTACCAGTTGGCCCTGAATCTTCAATTTTAGAGCTCGCAGCCTGTCCCTGATTAGGCACCTGTTTGTTCGGCAGCTCGCTATTCGAGTGATAAGCCAGCATATATGAGTCGGGTCGGACAGAGGCGCTGTTTTTTTGACACCGCTAGTAATTACAAAAAGCAACATAAAATCATTTCATTGGCCCTTCGAGACCCTAAGGTATCTGGGTTGCTACAATCCGCCATTTTAATGGCGAAATATGGTAAGTTGTGCTGATTTGTTAGCACCCATATTGAAGTTTGCCGCAGGTTGGTATGATTTTATTCTTTTTAATAGACGCAATTGCCAATGGTAGGGTTCAAGTCGCGGCGGCTCATTGGGTTATCGATTATTGTAATGGGTCTTGGATTTTTTTTTCGCCTAGGCAGCCAAGCTATTGAGGACCAGCCAAGGCCCGCCGAGGCCGGCATCGATGAGCTCATAGCGCCAATCAATACACGCCAATCACAAGCCAGTCCCGCTGCAACCAAAGCCGCCTTACCCAGTTCGAGTAGCGCCAGCCCTGACGTCTCGACGCCAGCCCCATCAGCCCCACCGCAGCTGAATGTCTCGCCCATAGCGACGTCCTCCGTCGTGCCGCGCCCGGCATTTGATGCCCTGCCACTTGAGAGCCAAAGCGAAATTCGCGCCTTTGCATCGCGCGACAACAGTGATCTGGTCATCGAGCAGGTCAGTCCAACCCTGTTCCGGGCCAGTTTACTGGGCATCCATCAGGCCGTGCCCGTCGCGACTATCGGAGCCGACGGTCAGGTTACCATCAATGAGTATTAGTACTGGACGGAGATATGGTCACCAAAACGGCCGTGCCAAGTCTCCGGGGCCAATAGGGTGGCGGGTCAAATTGCTGTTAAGTGTCGCTGCCAGCTTACTGGCTGGCGCCGGTCACGCTTCAACGATCACCGGCACCGGTTCAACCTTTGTGCTCAACTTTGGGGTTGGCTTTACCGGCAGCATCGGTGAATCTCGCGCCGCAGTTTTCAATGCCGCCGCGCAGATTTGGGCCGATCGGCTGATCAGTGCCGTGCCCATCGAGATCGATGCGGCTTTCAGAAGCCTCACCTGCAGCGCAAGTTCGGCGGTATTGGGCTCCGCCGGGCCCGCCGCCAGCTATTACCTTAGCGCCGGCGGTCCCAGCTTAGGGTTGCTCAACAACACTTGGTACCCAGTGGCCCTGTTTAATGCGCGCAGTAACTCAGATGCCGATTCTGGTGTGGCCGATATTACCGCCAATTTCAATGCTTCGATGGATAACAACAACGCCTGTTTAAACGAGGTCAGCTGGTATTACGGCTTGGATCACAATCCGCCGGGCAACGACATCGATTTCTTTGAAGTGGTGTTGCACGAACTGGCTCACGGTTTGGGCGTCTTATCGCTAGTCGACAGCGCGGGCAACAAGGCCAATGGCTTGATGGACGGCTATTCTTTAAATCTTAAGGACAAGAGCGTCGGACCCTGGACAGACCTGAGCACAGCGCAAATTTTCACCTCGTTGACCGATACCGGGGATCTGGTCTGGACCGGAACCGAGGTGAACGCGTTGGCCGATACCCTATCGGCTGGTGTCAAGGGGGGTGAGGTGCAGATGTATGCGCCGTCACCCTATGAAGGCGGCTCCTCAGTGTCCCATTTCGATACCGCTTTGACGCCGAATGAATTGATGGAGCCGCAATATACCGGCGACGCCAACTTTAGCCACACCTTAGCACTGTACAAGGATATTGGCTGGCAGCTGGTCACCGGGGCCAATACGGCGCCCATTATCAGCGGTCAGCTCGACTTGGCCACCAACGAAGACACCAGCCTAACTCTGAGTATGGCCGATTTCACACTAATCGATCCGGATGACAGCAGCTTCACCCTGGCCGTCGGCAGTGGTCTGAACTACCGCGTGAGTGGTAATAGCATCACCCCGGATGCCAACTACAATGGCACCTTAAGCGTCCCGATCACGGTTAACGATGGTGACAGCGACAGCGCCAGTTTTGCCGCCGCCATCACCGTCAATGCGGTGAACGACGCACCGGTTATTTCAGCGCTGGCTGACATCAGCCTAGCCGAGGATGGCCGTTATGACTTTGACTTGAGCGACGTCACCATTACCGACCCGGACTCATCGACCTTCTCCCTGAGCGTCGAACCAGGCATCGATTATCAAATGGTGGCCAATAGTCTATTTCCCACGGCCGACTTTTTTGGGCCATTGAGTGTCGATCTGTCGGTATCAGATGGCGACCTCAGCAGCGCGCTGGCCACCATGACGGTGCAAGTCACGGCGGTTAACGACGCCCCCCAGTTAGTGGGCAGCCCAGAGACCAACGTAGTGATCGATCAAGATTATAGGGTCCAGTTCAGTGCGACGGATGCAGACGGCGATGACTTCCTCTTTTCGGTTGTCAGCGATCACGACTGGTTGTCAATCGATACGACCGGACTGTTGAGCGGTCAGCCAGAGGGCAGCGACATCGGCGCCGCATCGGTTAAGATCCAAGTGGGCGATGGTCAGGCCAGTACCGAGCAGCGCTTTACGTTAACCGTGAGCGATTCCGACAGTGCCGATTTGGCCCTTAGCCTCAGCGCCTCGGGCCATCTGGTAGGCCTCTCGGAGGCGACCAGCCTGGCGCTAAGCATCACCAATGACGGCCCAGCGGTTTTGGCCGACGGCTACCTGGTGATAACCCTGGATGCCCCGGCAAGCTTTAACAGTCTAGGCAGCGAGTGTGTTCTGGTCAGTTTTGGCGAAGTCCGTTGTGATCTGGCCGAGATCGGCGAAACGAGGTTGATTACTACTAAGGTGATCAGCGACCAGGCGGCCCTAGTCAATGTCGAAGTCCAACTCTTTACCACCCAGATCGACCCGAACAGTCGCAATGACTGGGCCGATGTGACCCTAGTCTTTCAGGCTGACCTGGCCGAACCAGAGGTCACGGCACCGGTCTTGAGCGGTGTCGACAGCCATGGGGTGGCCGCGGCGGATTTGACCGGTGATGGGCTTATTGAATTAATTTTCGCCAATAGTGAGGCCCAAGCCGAGCAAATATTCGCCTTCGATAGTGGCTACAATAGCCTCGCCAGCCGACACATCTTGACCGGGGTTGCCAATAGTCATGCGGTCATCGCCATCGATTTAAATCAGAACGGACGGCCCGATCTGGTGTTCGCCAATAGCGGGGTCAACCTGATTTATTACAATCAGGGCGCGGGCGTTTATGGGGCCCCAGATGAACTGGGTCAGGCCGACAGTCGTGCGGTGATTGCGTTGGATTTCAACGGCGATAAGTTGGTCGATCTGGCTTTTGCCAACATCGACCGCGCGAACGAAGTATTTTTGAACGACGGTCAGGGCGGCTTTGTTCCGGCCGACCTTTTGGGGCGGGCTGAATCTGAATCCATTGGCTTGGCGCAACTCGATGCCAATGGCGATGGCCGACCCGATTTGATCGTTGCTAACCGCGCGGATGATGACTATATCTATTTGAACCAGGGTGCCGACTCAACGGGTCGTGTTTTTGTCGACAATGCCCTAATTGTCGGCGATCAACAAAGCACCAGTGCTGCAGTGCTGGTGGCTGACCTAGATAGCGACGGTGTTGCGGATGATATTGTGATCGGGCAGCACACCTCGTCACAGAATCCGAGTATCCAGATATACCAGCCCAGTGGTAGCGGACAGTTTACTCTGCGCCTAGAACTCTCGGCTGGGGATGTCCGCTCCCTGTCGGTTGGCGACTATAATGGTGACGGCGAAGCGGACCTTGGGGTGTTAAATGACGACGGCCTGGTGCAGGTGTTTACCCAAAAGCAGGGCACCTTTGCCTCGGCCCTAACCTTTTTAGCGCCAGGCGCTAACGCTTTGGTGTTGTCGGATATCGATGGCAATGGCCGAGCCGATCTCATTGTTACCGGTGATGCCAGTTCAAGCAGCCGGGTATATTTCAGTTCCGAACCGGTGGTCGCCCCGCCGCCCAATAGCAACCCAACTCAGGCGGAACCGACGGTTACCGTGGTGAAAAAGACCGGTAGTTTAGGCGAGTTGTTGGCACTGTTTGGCCTGTTCTTATGGTCGACTCGGCGCTATGCGGCCCAACGCATGGACCGGCCGGATTAGAACTCAGCCCCTGTGCTATGTGCTGCGGGTGCTGCTGCGCCTTGGATTAATGGGTCTGCTGGCTGCTTCGTTTCTAGGGCAATTCGTTGCCCGAGGCTGCGACCCAGATTTCAAACCAGGTTTCGCGATCGATCTTGATCGCTAACGCCTCGCTCAGCCCCTGGATCCGGCCGACGTTATTGGTACCCACGACCGGCAAGATATGCGCCGGATGGGCCAAAAGCCAAGCAAAGGCAACCAAATCCATCCGACTGTTTTGTTCCGCGGCCAGTCTTGCCAGCAACGGCCGGACGCGTTGCGCGGCGGCTTCATCGCCGAATAACCGACCACCGGCCAAGGGTGACCAGGCCAAGGGTGCCAGGCCATCGCTTTGTATGTCGCTCAGATCGCCATTTAAGAAGGCATCCTGACACAGGATGCTTATTTCCACCTGATTGATCACCAGACGGTGACGCATATGACCCTGTAACAGGCGCCACTCTGGGGCATGAAAGTTGGACACCCCGGCACTGCGAATTTTACCGGCATCAATCAGTGCGTCGAGCGCGGCGCCGGTCTCTGCGGCATTCATCAGGGGGTCGGGACGGTGAATGAGTAAGCAATCGAGATAGTCGGTGTGCAAATTCCTCAATGACAGCTCTACGCTGCTGTTTAGATAGGCCGCGCTGGTGTCGTAATACTTAACTCGACGATCAGGGAACTTTTCGGTGTTCAGGCAAATATCACATTTGCTGATCAATTCCATCTTCGACCGTAAACTACTGTCTTGCGCCAGCGCCTGACCAAACAGTTGTTCACACTCATAATTACCATAAATATCGGCATGGTCGAAGGTGGTTATGCCCTCCGCGAGTGCCGCATCAATTTTAGCGCGGACCTGTTTTATGCTTTGGTCTGGGTCATCTGCCAAACGCCAAACACCATAGATTAGGCGACTGAGAGACAGCTCGATATCGGTGAGATTTATTCGTTGCATAAGGATTTTCCGGCCGGTTTTACCTCACTTTAAAGCCTTAATGCCAAGGTGCCAATACGTACCACCTGTTTCGCTCGCCTTTAAGTACGAAGCCGATCCATTGGCAACGCCTCTTATCGATCGGTGCTCAGTGTGATCGACTCCTCAAGACTCTGTGTGGTCCGGTTTTAAATGCTCATTTAGGTCATTAAAAAGTGACCCTAAACATGACCTCCCCTGAAGTGAAACATTGTTACTGTCTGCTTGCGGAATTTACTCCCGAAAAATAATAAGTTGAATGTTCGATTGTGCCTTGTCTTGTTTTACCGGCACACGCGCTGCGCCGGGAACCCGTTGCTAGATCTAACGATAGTTAATTGACTGAGCCTTCACCGCAAAATCTATCTACACAAAAAATATAAAACCAGGAGATATAATGAAGAAAATACATCAAAAATGCCCTGTCCCGCGCATTGGTTTTGGTCTGGCAGCCCTAACCCTAGCCATATGCGGCCAACCCTTTGCTAATGAATTTTATGGTACCACCGAAGCCTTTGCCGAAGAGGCAATCTACTTTGTGATGACCGATCGCTTTGTCGATGGCGATACCAGCAATAACCAGTTCGATCAGGGCAACGATGTCGGCCAGGGCACCTGGGACCGATCCATGCCGTGCAGCGATGGCAGCGCCGCTAATATCGGTTACCAGGGGGGTGACTTTGCCGGCATCTACAACAACGCAGACTATATAGCTGAAATGGGCTTCACCTCGGTGTGGATAACACCCGTCGTCGACAATCCAGACGAGGCCTTTACCGGCGGCAGCCCCCTCGAATGCGGCGCGGGCGTTGGAGCCGATAAAGGTAAAACCGGTTACCACGGCTACTGGGGCGTTAACTTTTACCAGGTCGATGAGCATCTGGAATCGCCCGGCCTGAGTTTTCGCGAATTCAATAGCAAGATGGAAGGTGAGTTCGGCTTGAAAACCGTGCTCGACATAGTCGGCAATCACGGTTCTCCGTCCTATACGATGACCGAATCCCAGGCTAAATTTGGCCAAATTTATGACCAGGACGGCAACTTAAAGGCGGATCATATGAATCGCCAACCCAGCGACTTGAGCGATGATGAGTCTCTGCACGACTGGTACAACCGCGGCGGTGGCCTGGCGCAACTGTCGGACTTGGACGACGAAGATCCTGAGGTCATGGACTACCTAGTCAGTGCCTACTTGCAGTGGATCGACCAGGGTGCCGACGCCTTCCGGATCGATACCATCGCTTGGATGTCGCACGCTTTTTGGAAGGAATTTTCCGATCGCATCCGCGCCGAGAATCCCGATTTCTATATGTTCGGTGAAAACTTTAACTACAACGCGGGGGCCATTGCACAGCATCAGAAACCTGAGAACGGTGGCATCAGCGTACTCGATTTTCCGGGTCAGAGAGCGATCACTCAGCTGTTCCAAAACAGCTCGTCCGACTATGCCGACATCCAGTGGTATCTGCACCTGGACGACGGCCAATATACCAACCCCTATGTCTTGGCGAGCTTTTACGACAACCACGACATGTCGCGCATGAACTCCAACGGCAATGAAAACGTCTTCGTCGATGCCAATAACTGGCTGTTTACTGCCCGCGGTATTCCGGTGGTGTATTACGGCTCTGAAATGCAATTTATGCAGGGTAAGAGTGAGCACGCCGGGAACCGAAATTACTACGGTCAGGACAATATCAACGCTGCGCGCAATGGCCGAATCTATCAAGAGTTGAGTGCCATTGCACAGATCCGGAAAACCTCGGTCGCGTTACAAAAGGGCCTGCAGGTCAATGGCGAGTTTGCCGGCCAGAAGGCTGCATTCTTCCGCGTCTTCGAACAGGCCGATCAGGTGCAAACCGCGCTGGTCTTATTAAATAAGGGTGACGCCACCGCGTCCTTCAGCGTGAGCCAATACCTTAGCCCCGGTGACTGGGTGGACGCCGCCAGCGGCGAAGTTCACAGTGTGACCGACAGCCTGGCCACCACCGTCGAGGCGCATGGCGTCAAGGTACTGATACTGAACGCCGAGACGACAGATGCTGAATTGATCAATGTTTTGATGGATCGGATGAATCCCAAGGAAAAGGTGGTTGTGACCCCAGAAAATCTGCTTGCCGGTGAATCGGTGACAGTCAGTTACCGTAGTGGTGCCAATAAAGAGCTGCTCTTACATTGGGGTATTAACAACTGGAGCGATAGTGGTACATCGATGGGCGACGAAGCCCTGGTCTATAATGCAGAAACCTTTGCCTACGAAGGCACCCTGACCTTACCCGCAGACGCCAGTCAGTTCGACTTTGTGTTTAACAACACCACGGATGGCAGCTGGGACACCAACGGTGGCTCCGACTGGCATGTTAGTGTCGAGCCACGTCCGGTCGAACTGCCCCCAAGCACGCCGATCAATGCCGTGGCTATAGCGGGTAATGGCCAGGCGATCGTGCGTTGGGATGCCACCGCTAATACCGATGAATATCGGGTCTATTACACCGATGACGGGCTCGAGCCGAGCTTACTATCGGAGCAGGCGACGGTCACCGACAGCTCCTTCACCCACACCGGGCTAACCAACGGCACGACCTATAGCTATCGAGTCTTGGCGAGTAATGAGTATGGTGATAGCGCATTGGGTACCACCAGTCAGGCAACCCCGGGTGAAAGCTTTGCAACCAATCTTGGTCAGGGCGCGACCCTGCATCTGACCGGCACCGCCTTTGCCGCCTGGGACCCGGCCAACACCACCTATCAATTGCAGATGGTCGCCGACCATCGCTGGCAAACGCGGGTTACCTTGCCGACCGCACTGACTAACAGTCCTTACAAGCTGACCCTGAATGGCACTTGGGCGGTAAATTGGGGCGGCAATGCCAGCGGACTTGCAGCCAGCCTGAACCGCAGCGGTGGCGATGCCAGTGCGACTCTATCGGCCGGTGACTACCTGCTCTCGGTTGACGAAGGCAGCTCTGCAGAAGATGGCCTGAGCCTGAGTTGGCGAGCACAGGGCGATCCGGTCTTAGCGGTTAATCCAATGGTCTTGGATTTGGGCGACCTGGTAGTCAACAGCCAAACCGATAGTGAGGTGTTACTGACCAATGCCGGTGCTGGCAGCCTGAGCGTGAGCGATGTTAGCGAGCCGGCGACCTGGATGACCGCCACGCTGGATGATCTCCGTATTACCGTGGCAATCGACACCACCGAGTTAATCGTGGGCATGAGCTACAGTGACTTTATTGTGGTCGAGTCCAATGGCGGAGATGCCTTTGTCGAGGTGCGCTTTACGGTTGTCGCAGCGCCGGTGGGCGTAACGGTCACCCTCAGCTGTACCAATGGCCATACTAAGATGGGTCAAAGTGTCTACGCGGTCGGCAATGTTGCCGAGCTGGGTCAGTGGAATGTTGCCGATGCAATCGCTCTGGAATCGACAACCTATCCAACTTGGACTGGCACGGTGACCTTGCCTGCGGCAACGGCCATCGCCTGGAAATGCATCAAGCGTGATGAAACCCAGCCGGCTAAGGATCTGGTTTGGGAGGGCGGTACAGATACGCTTCTGACCACGCCGAGTACAGGCACCGATTCGAGTGCCGGCGCGTTCTGATTCCTGGTGAAATCGGGCTTGGCGCAGAGCAACGCTGAAGTCCGAGGACATTTTCGAACCCCACCCTGAGTGGGGTTTTTTTTATGTCCGAATGCGCGCAGGGTAAGAGAATGGAGGAGGAATTGCAGGCGAAAAAAAAGCCGACTAGGTCGACTTTAATCCGTTCACTGTTCTAATGGTGCCTAGGAGAAGACTCGAACTTCCACGCCCCGAAGAGCACAAGCACCTGAAGCTTGCGTGTCTACCAATTCCACCACCTAGGCTGATAGTGAACATCAACTCCCTTACAGGGCTGATTGGCGCGCATTCTAATGATGGCTCGGTAAGCTGTCAATCACTATCCGCAGCTATTTCAGTGTTTTTAATACTCGTCCAGCTGCGGCGATGGTTGCGTTGATGTCCGCATCGGTGTGCGCTAACGACATAAAGCCAGCTTCATAGGCGCTGGGTGCAAAATAGATGCCTTCGGCGAGCATGCCGTGGAAGAACGCATTGAAGCGTTCGATGTTACAACGGCTAACTTGCTCAAAGGTGGCGATGTCGCTTTCTTCACTGAAGAATAGGCCGAACATACCACCCATCTGATTGCTGCTCATCGGAATATCCAATGCAGCCGCTTCGGCTAGGATGCCATGGGTCAAGGCCAGCGTCTTAGTGGTCAACTGTTCATAGACGCCAGGACGACTCAGTTCGGTTAGTACGGCCAAGCCGGCTGCCATGGCGACTGGATTGCCAGATAGGGTGCCGGCCTGATAGACGGGGCCCTGTGGCGCCAAGAAATCCATTATATCGGCGCGGCCGCCGAACGCCCCGACCGGCATGCCGCCGCCGACGATCTTGCCTAGGGTGGTCAGATCCGGTTGAACGCCATAGTTGGCCTGGGCGCCACCGAGAGCAACGCGAAAGCCACTCATAACCTCATCAAAAATAAGCACACTGCCGGAGGCATCACAGCACTCACGCAGAGTTTCTAAAAAGCCGGGTACCGCTGGCACACAATTCATATTGCCGGCGACGGGCTCAACGATCAGAGCGGCAATATCCGCGCCCAACTCAGCAAAGCAAGCTCGAACCGCCTCAGGGTTGTTGTATTCTAGGGTGACCGTATTCTTGGCGACCGATTCAGGCACGCCTGGTGATGTCGGCACGCCCAGGGTAAGGGCACCCGAACCGGCCTTAATCAGCAAACTGTCGGCATGGCCGTGATAACAACCTTCGAACTTGACGAGAATATCCCGGCCGGTAAAACCGCGCGCTAGCCGAATGGCCGACATGGTTGCCTCGGTACCGGAATTGACCATGCGTACCTTTTCGATCGAAGGCATCAGTTCGCAGACCTTTTCGGCCATCTCAATTTCCAAGAGCGTTGGCGCACCGAACGACATGGCCTTATCAACTTGAGCATGAACCGCATCGGTCACGGCCTTGGCGTTATGGCCTAGAATCATTGGGCCCCAAGAGAGGACATAATCGATATACTGCTTACCGTCTATATCGGTCATATAAGCGCCGGCTGCTCGGTCAAAAAACACCGGCGTGCCGCCGACACCTTTGAAGGCACGAGCGGGGGAGTTGACCCCACCTGGGATGTGTTCTTGCGCTCGGGCAAATAGATCGGCCGAAGTTTGAGTCATGGCAACAGTCCTGTAATGTAATTTGAGGGCTATATTGACCAGCAATGTCGATCTACGCAAACAGATTGACCATGATTTGGCCGAAACTTCGACTATAATTAAGAAAAGATGGATTTAATGCACTTTCATTGATCCACAGGGTTTGAATTTAAGGAGAAAGGCTGGGTATGATTAAAACACATTCGCGTTACCTCGGATGGTATAAGATTCATGACTGAGTCTATTCCTTCGCACTACTTAGTGCCTTCCAAGCTTTCCGTACCCTACTTACCGCCGAACGCGATTCATCGTCATCGGGTCGACGATGCCTTTGTGTCGGCCTGCAAATTGCCCCTGGTGGTGCTCTGTGCACCGGCTGGCTTTGGCAAAACAACCGCGGCCCTGCACGGTTTTCAAGCCCTCAAAGCGGATGAACCGGAGGCTCGTTTAGCCTGGTTGTCGCTCGATCCGGAAGACACCGATCCGTTCACTTTCGCGGCCTACTTTATTTCGGCGATTGAGAAGCAGGTACGCCTGTCCGATCAGCTCTGTCACGCTGGCATTAACGATCGCAATACCCAACTGAAGTCCCTGTTCGGACAGCTGCTGTTTGAGCTCGATCGGATACACCAACGGCTGATCATCGTGCTGGATGATTTTCATGTTATCGAGTCGGACGAAATCCATGGTGCAGTGGCTTATTTGTCCAAGCACTTGCCGCCCCATGTCACTCTAGTCTTGACCACGCGATCGGATCCGCCAGCCAGCATTATGTCCCTGCGCTTGCAGGGTTTGGTCGCCGATATGCAAAGTGACCTACTGGGTTTCAGTGTGCCGGAGGCGCAGACCTTTTTTCAGCAGCTCGGTGGTGGTTTTCAGCTCGATGAACCGGACGTTAAGCGCCTCTTGGAACATGTCGAAGGGTGGGCAGTGGGCCTGCAATTGATTGTCCTCGGCCTGAAATCCAAGCCGTCCTTTGATGAACTCAAGTCACGGCTGGAACAAAAAGACCTCAATGCCATCGACTATTTCGATTCCGAAGTGTTCGATGCCCTGCCCAAGGATGTTAAAAAATTCTTGCTCTGCACCAGTATAGTAAAGCGCTTCAATAGTGAGGTGGCCGAGGCCTTAACGGAAAATATCAATGTCCATGAGGTGCTCGAGTACCTGCAGCGGCAACACCTATTTATTGTGCAATTTAACGAGCCACAGCAGTGGTTTCGTTACCATCACCTATTGCGAGAATTTTTACAGCACAAGTTACTCACACAATCCGGTGTGGATATTCACCTGTTGCACCACAAAGCCGGCAAAGCCTTCTTGAAAATGGGCTACATAGTGGGTGCCGTAGACCATGCCATTCGCTCTCAGGATCATGACCAGCTTGTCTATATCCTGCGCACCTATGGCGAAGATCTCATCCACAAGGCGCATTACGATCTGGTCAAACGCTGCCTGGCCGAACTCAGTGATCAGGCGATTACCAGTGACCCGCAATTGACCTTGGTTTGTTGCTGGGTGGAAGCGATCTATGGCAACCCGCATCGAGTGGATACCATCCTGTCCTTGGCAGGACCGTTGCTCACCGACGGGCCAGAGCCAAGCACCTTGCTGCGGGCAGAATATGAAACCGTTCGCTCCCAGGCGTACTTTTCGCTGGGCGATTTCGTCAAGGCCGAAAAAGCGGCGAGTAGCGCCTTAGCATTGTTTCCCGCAGCCAATACCCGTCGGCAATCGCCCCTGCTCACCTATGCCAACGTTAAGTTTGAACAGGGTGAACTCGATCGTGCTTTATCGATCTATGAGGAAAGCGAACTGCTAAGCCGGCAGGAGGCCAACCACGACGCGGTCTTGTGGAGCCTGAATCAACAATCCCAAATATGGAAACAGCGCTGCGACTTCAGCCGATCGATCGAATTGGCCAAGGAAGTTCAGGAATACGCTCAGCAGCACAGTGTGAACAGCGGCTTTAACGTCTGTTTCTCATTGTTCAGTCAGGCCGAACTGGCGCTGGAGGCTTATCATCTGCGTGAGGCTAGGCTGCTGATCAATGAAGTTAGCCTCTTGTGTCAGAACTGGGACGAGTTTTGGGCGCAGCACCTATACGGTTGGTTGTTGAAGATGGAGATGCTCAAGGGCAAGCCAACCATAGCCCGGGAGTTGTCGAGTCAGCACGAAGGCATACTGGCGCGCGAAAACGTGGCAGAGCATCTGATTCCCTATTCGATGGAAGTTCAGTTGCTCTATTGGTGGCAAAATGACGAAATTAAAAAGATTGAAACCTGGCTTAAGGCGACCCCGGCGATCGGCCGCTGCCATAGCATGCGCGACTATGTCGTCTTGCGCGCCCAGATATATGGCCATATTGCCTGCCAGCGTTATGGTGAAGCATCCAGTCGATTAGAGCAGATCTATTCGCCCTTGCGGGAGTTTGAAGGTCGCCCCTATCAGTTGGAATTCATCCGTCTTGGCCTGTTGCAGGTGGCGTTGCTGAACCTGCAAGGCAAAGCGGACGAGGCCATGGCCGAACTGCTGCTGCTGTTGCCGCTGATTCAACAATATTCCATTGTGGCCAGCATCCTGTTTCTGCGTCAGTGGGTTATGCCGTTGTTTGAGTCGATGGATGTGGCAATTTTGCCGGAGGACCAAGGGCGCTTTGTGGAACAATTGCTGATTCTCTACAAACAACGCAACACCTCGAGTCGGCGCGGGGAAGAAGAGGTGCCGGACGGTTTGCTGGCTTTGGGCATCTCCAAAAAAGAGTGGCGCGTTCTGCAATATATTATTGATGGTAAGAGCAACGACGACATCGCTCAAACCATGTTTATAGCCGTTAGTACGGTGAAGACCCATATCAACAACTTGTATAAGAAACTCTCGGTCGCGAATCGCAAAGAAGCGATTTTGGTGGGGCGAGACTTAGCAACAGCAAGTTAGCAGAACAGGCTAGAAGGTCTGCTTTGGATTGCCGGTTAAAAATCCACCTGTTAATAGTTCAACCGAGTGGGGCATGGCATCATCCGTTCTGCGGCTCTAAACTAAAGGAGTACCTCAATATTGGTCTCTGTTGAGGTTGTTTCGTTGATTGGTAGTTTTTGGGTCTGCCCTTATCGGGCGGACCCTTTTTTTTTGCTGACCGATGCTTTGGCCTTGCTTAGAAGGGTTTGACCACCACTAATACGACAATGGCTACCAGGGCTAAGACTGGCGCCTCGTTAAACCAACGAAACCAGACGTGACCACGAGTGTTTGTGCCGGCGCGGAACTGTTTGAGTATGGCCCCGCACCAGAAATGATACGCCACAACGGCCGCGACCAGAGTGAGTTTAGCGTCCATCCAGCCGCCTTGGAGCAAGCCCGGGTTCAGGTATAGCATCCAGCTGCCAAACACCAAGGCCAAGACCATCGCAGGCGTCATGATGCCCCGATATAGCTTGCGTTCCATTAAGCTAAAGCGTTCCTGCGACACTCTGTCGGTGGCGTCAGCATGGTAAACAAATAAGCGAGGTAAATAGAATATCCCAGAAAACCAGGCGATTACGAAGACGATATGAAACGCCTTAAGCCATAAAAACATCACGAATACGAGCCTCCATCGAGTATTGATAAATTAGACTGCAGTTAAGGTGGCCGGGTAATGAGGCCGAATCAGTCTGTGCTCAACGCCCCGTGAAGCCCGTCAAACTGATACTTTTTCTCACCAGCGCTAAGTGAGGCTGCTCAGCAGGGCTGGACAGCCCTGTTCCAAAAGCCGTTTTTTAGGCGCTTAGCGAGTGTTAATAAGCAATTGGATCATACTCGTTTATCTTACTATTTGTTATGATGACCGGGCTACCCAGCCAATAATCGGTTTTTGGGCGTATTTTGCAAAGTCAGGGGTTTGTGCATGGGTCAAGTTAAAGGCAGGGTGCTGGAAAATTTAGTCGTAGTACCCCATCGCCCGTGGCGTCGTTTTATATATATCGTGCTGACATTGTTAACCATGGCTGCTGGTGTCTATACTTCATATTGGTATGGTATAAGTCAGGGTATTGGTCAGGAAAAGGTCCTGTATCAGCAGCGGCAGCAGCTACAGATTGAGCTATTGGAAAGTATAGGCCGGGAAGATGAACTGCGTCAGCTGGTGGCAGTGCTCGAAAATGCCACCTTCGTAGACAAAGAATCGGTTGACGGGGTTCGACAGACCAACCGTGAACTAACCGATCGGATTGCCCAACTAGAAGAAGATGTCTCGTTATATCAGGGCATTATGTCGCCGTCGGTGAACGCCGCCGGTTTGACGATTCAGGAAGTCACCCTGGTGAAAACCGCGAGCGCAAACCGCTATCGATTTAAGGTGATGTTAACGCAGGTCGGCAATAATTCCAGCTATCTGCGCGGCTTTGTCGGGGTGACTATTGTCGGGGTACAGGGTGACACTGTCACCGCCTACCCCCTGAAAGACCTATCAATAGACATAAGCGATACCGAAATCAAGTTTCGTTATCGCTACTTTCAGGACTTTACCGGTGAACTGGTCTTGCCTGAAAATTTTACGCCTGATCAACTTCAGGTCATAGCTCAATCTGTAGGCGATAAGCCCGCGCGATTGGAAAAAGCGTATATCTGGTCAGATTTGGAGACTGGAAACAATGTGGGGCAGTGAAAAAACCGTGGGTAAAAATGTAACGCTAATTACAGCAAAAGCAGAAATACTGGGTGATATTCGAATTTCCGAGGCATTGCAGATCGAGGGTGCTATAAAAGGCAATATCCTTGCAGATCCGGACAGTAACGCGGAAGTGACCATTGGTGTCAAAGGGATCGTGGAAGGCGAGATCCGAGCACCACACGTGGTGATTAACGGCGAAGTTAAGGGCGATGTCTATTCTTCCGAACACATTACGCTGAATAAGAACGCACTGGTTACGGGCGATGTTCACTACGTGATGATGGAAATGGTGATGGGTGCCAAGGTTAATGGCAAGCTGTTGCATGTCACCAGTGAGCAGGGCAAGAAAGCGAAAAAGGATCCGATCAGTATGATCGAACCTGTGAACCTATCTGCTGTAGAATTAAACAAATAGTGTAAAGTAGCAGCTAATAGTTGACTGTTTTGCTCAGGTATTCATAATCCAGCGTCTATTAGAGAGGGTATTCTTATGACTGATGTGGCAGATGCTGTAGCGGAAGCATTAAATATTACGGCCTCGGCGGTCAGTAAGGTTCGGGAGTTAGTGGTCGAAGAGCATAATGCCGACCTTATGTTGCGTGTGTTTGTTACCGGAGGGGGTTGTGCCGGTTTTCAGTACGGCTTTACGTTCGATGAATCAACCGACGATGACGACACCCTGATTGAAAAAGAAGGTATCCGCTTTGTGATTGATTCTTTAAGTGTTCAATACTTGGGCGGTTCTACGGTCGACTATTCCGAAGGCTTGGAAGGCAGCCGGTTTGTTATTCAAAACCCAACCGCATCGACAACCTGCGGCTGTGGCTCGTCATTTGCCATCTAGTGCCCGTTAGCCAGGGCGGTGGCCAATGCTCTGCCATTTGGCGCTTCCGAGATGGGTCGATACAGTGGCGATGACCTCTTGAAACATCTGCCTCTGTCGTTCAGATAGAGGCAAAAATCCCAGTTATTTCTCAGAACTACGCATTGCTCAGCGTTCTGCTGGGGGGCGCACTTGTTGAAGCGCTCCCAGAGCCTGACGCAAAAAAAAGCCCTACAGGCGCGCAGGGCTATTAGTATTTTGCTGTTCTGACGGCAGCACTGGGCGTTATTCAAAATCACCTGCAGCAGCGAAACCCTCATCGAAAACGCTCAACTGACCGATCATATTGGTTGAGTAATTCTGAAAATCGTCTCGATATTCGCCAGCAAGTGGCCGAGCAGTTGGTAATTTAACCGTTTGCGGATTCTTGTGCACGCCATTGACCTGGAACTCATAATGTAGATGGGCCCCGGTTACGCGGCCGGTTGCGCCGACATACCCGATGACCTGGCCCTGTTTGATGCGGTTACCTACCTTGGTGTACTTGGAAAACTTACTCATATGAGCGTATAGGGTGCGGATATTTGCGCCATGCTGAATTACCACAACATTGCCATAAGTGGATGAGTAGTTTGCCTTGATGATTTTGCCATCACCCGATGCCTTGATTGGGGTGCCGGTTGGGGCCGCATAGTCTGTGCCCTTATGGGCTATGATCTTGTTGAGCACCGGATGCTTGCGATTGGGGTTGAAGCTAGAGGAAATCCGGAACACATCCATCGGAGTGCGTAGGAACGCCTTGCGCATGCTGTTGCCGTCGGGTGAATAATAATCGGTATGGCCCGCGGAATCGGTGTAGCGGATTGCGGTCACTTCGCGGCCATTATTATAGAACTTAGCCGCGACGATCGAGCCGTCGTTGAGCTTTTCGCCGTCCAAAAAATTCTCTTCATAGAGCAGCGAAAACTGATCCCCTTGGCGGATGTCCAAGGCGAAGTCGATATCCCAACCAAACAGGGTAGCCAGCTGCATAATCATATTGTCGCTCAAGCCGGCATCGGACCCGGCGAGGAACAACGAATTGTTGATGGTCCCCTTGGTGAAGCGGGTGCGGATATCTGGCACCCGCACGATCTTATCAATAGTCGCCTTTTGACCCGCTTCCAGCACGATATGATAGGACAGGGTCGGCGACTCATTAAAGCTCACCTTGCGTAGAACTGACTCTTCATCAAACGAAAAGACAAATTCTTGGCCGGGGTAAATCTTTTCAATGGGTTTCTTGATGTCATTATTGCCGATGAGCTTATACAGGACCGTTACACCGGCACCAGAGCGTTCAAAGACGCTCGACAGGGTGTCGCCCAAGGTTACGGTTTCCGAGATGTGTTGCCAGGGTGACTCATCAACACTAAGGCTGACCGGTTCAGCGACCAAATTGGCGGGAATGTCGACGACGAGAGACTGCCCTTGGCTGGGCCATAAAGCAACGACAAGCACCAACAGAGAACAACCCGCAAGGGCCATTACATGCAGTTGAGGGAATAAACCTGTTTTTTTAAACGGTTGAAGAGTCATGTAAGTAGCTACAGTTAATGGCAATACGCGACGCAGTTTATCAGCTATTTAAGGTAATTGTGATAACTGATAACACATACTGATATAATGCCGCGGTTAATTATGTTCGAAATCATTTAAGGAGGCTTCATGAGTCTGGCGCATATCTTGGCTGAAATTCGCCGTGGTACCGAGGAAATATTAGTCGAAGAGGAGTTAATTGAAAAGCTTCAGTCGGGCAAAAAGCTCCGCATTAAGGCTGGTTTCGATCCGACAGCGCCGGACCTGCACCTCGGCCATACCGTGCTGATGAATAAGATGCGTCAGTTTCAGGACATGGGTCATACGGTAATATTCTTAATTGGCGACTTCACCGGACTGATAGGCGATCCGACTGGCAAGAGTGCGACGCGACCGCCGCTGACGCCAGAAGCCATAACGGCCAATGCAGCCAGCTATACCGAGCAGGTCTTTAAGATACTCGATCCGGCGAAAACCGAGGTGCGGTTTAATTCTGAATGGTTTAGTAAGATGGGCGCAGATGGCATGATCCGCCTGGCGGCCCAGCAGAGCGTCGCGCGCATGCTCGAACGCGATGACTTTAAGAAGCGCTATAAGAATAACCAATCGATCTCTATTCATGAATTCCTCTACCCACTCGTTCAAGGCTACGATTCAGTCGCGCTCGAGGCCGATATCGAATTGGGTGGTACCGATCAAAAGTTCAATCTGCTGATGGGTCGCGAGCTACAGAAAGGCGAAGGTCAGGCACCCCAGGTGGTGATTATGACCCCGCTACTCGAAGGACTGGATGGGGTGAAGAAAATGTCCAAGTCTCTCGGTAACTATGTCGGTATCACCGAGGCGCCTGGAGCCATGTTTCAGAAAATCGTTTCCATACCCGACACTTTGATTTGGCGCTGGTATGAACTCCTGTCCTTTAAATCACTGGAGCAAATCGCCCAGTTAAAGGCCACATTGGCTACCGGCGCAAATCCGCGGGATATAAAAATTGAACTGGCGCGCGAATTGGTGGCACGCTTTCATGGCGAAGAGGCGGCCCAGTCTGCGCACAAGGGTGCGGGTAATCTGATTCAAGAAGGCGAAGTGCCGGCAGGAACGCCTGAGGTGGAGATCGGCTTAGACGGTGAGCTGGAGCTGCCAATCTCAGCTGCCGTGAACAAAGCCGGCTTGGCGGTCAACGCTGCCCAAACTCGCGACATGGTTAAGAATGGCCGGGTGAAGGTCGATTGGGCCGTCGTCGACGCTACCTTTAAGTTGGTGGCCGGGCGTTACTTAATTCAGGCAGGTAAAAAGAAGATAGCTTGGGTTGTTATTAGCTAAGGCCATCTAGGCCGCGCGGCTGCGCTAATATAGAGTCGCGCACCTGTCCTGGCAGGTACTCTTTAGCCTGAAGCGATTCATTTGTACTTAATCGCACAAAGCCATTGACGCGGCCTGAGAAACCCGTAATATACGCCTCC
>NZ_CEYAVF010000039.1:0-27811 GCF_982785585.1 Reinekea sp.
GCGCGCGGCCTAGGGCCTATTGAGCCGCCAACTCCAACAATAGTGCCTTGGTTTTGGCCTTGCCGGCGAAGCCGGCCTTAACCGTGTGCACAATGCCGTCCTTGCCCACTATATAGGCAGTCGGGAATCCCTTGGGTTGAAAGAACTCGACTATTTTTTGCGTGCGATCGGAGACATTCAAGAAATTGACCGGTGTTTTAAGAAGAAATTTATTCGCCAAGGCCACGTCTTCATCGGTGTTAATACCGAGGAAAAACACATTAGTGCCCTGCAGTTCGGTGTTCAGTTCGCTCAGTATAGGGAAGGACTCCTTACAGGTGGTACACCAACTGGCCCAAAAATCCACATAGAGCACCCGGCCTGTCAATTGAGCGGTATCCAGCACCTTGCCATCCAGAGTGGGTATTTTGAACGCGGGGAAGGCATCGCCTTCTTGGACATCGGCAAAACTTAATCCTGCGAGTATCACCGAAAACAACCAAACCGTTAACTGCTTATGCATCTGCCCGATCCTCAAAATGATTAGCCGTATTGACCGTTAGCAGAATTATAGCCGTTGAACCTTAATATTACCTGAAACGCGTCACACAATTGGCCAAGACAGTTTTGCTCAGCGGTGCGCCGACGGCGGCAGGTTGCTATTCACTCGGCCTTTTTGACGTAGAGGACAAGGCTGTGGCCGACGATCGTTAAGCCATGCTCAGCCGCTATCTGATGCTGGCGTTGCTCGATCAAGCTGTCGACAAACTCGATCACCTCACCGGTCTTGATATTGATCATATGGTCGTGGTGATCGTCGGTCGCCAATTCATAGATGGCATGGGTGCCATCGAAGTTATGCTTGGTGATTAGGCCGGCAGCTTCAAACTGGGTTAAGACCCGATAGACGGTCGCCAGGCCAACGTCCTCACCGGTCTCCTGCAGGGCTTTGTATATATCCTCGGCACTGAGATGGCCACTATCATTGGTTGCAAACATCTGCAGGATTTTCACCCTCGGCAGGGTGACCTTAAGGCCCGCATCTTTCAAATCTTGATTCTGTGTCGCCACCTTCTCGTCTCCGAATAAATGTGTACAATGTCCGGCATCAATTACCGCGAACAAAAGGATGAATTCATTGCGCGCCAGACTATCAAACTTTGGGTTACTGTGCCTAGTTGCATTCGCACTCTCCGCCTGTGGCATGTTACAACCCTACCAAGCTGAACTTGGTCAGGGCAATGTGGTTCGGCCCGAGCAGATCGATCAGCTGATTATCGGCCAGACCCCCGAGCAGGTGACCTTTATCTTGGGCAGTCCGCTGTTGACAGGTGAGCAAACCCAGGTGCGCTGGGTCTATCCAATCTATGACTCGGCAACCGGCTTTTCCAATCTGATCATCTACTTCTCGGCCGGACGGGTTGCCAACATTGAACAAAACTAACCCGATCACCTAGCCCTTAGGGGATTGCGCTTTCTCGCCCTTGGTTTTAGCCGCGCGATTCAAGCGTGCCTGCTTAGGGTCGATAGTCAGGGGGCGGTATATTTCAATACGGTCACCAGCTGCTACCAGCTGAGCCTCCGGCTGGGCTACCTTACGCCCGAACAGCCCAAGCGGGGCAATGCTGACATTCAAGCCAGGAAAGGTCTTAGCAATACCGCTGAGCAGCACGGCGCTGCGCAAATCGGTATGCTCAGGCACCGAAAGCGCCAGAACCAGCTGCTGTTCGGGTGTTGCATAGGCCACTTCTATTTCGATCATTGCATGCTCCTTAACACTTTTGCTTAGGGTTTCAGGTCTTGGGCACGCGCCACAAAGGCACTTACCATGGTGTCCGCTAACTGTTTGAGCATCAGGCTAAAAGCCGCTGCTTTAAGGCCCTGGCTGGCATGAAAGCTTAGGTCAAAAGTGACCTTGCAACCGGCATCACCCAATGGCTTGATTTGCCATAGTCCCGTTAGACTGTCCAGGGGTCCTTCGACTAGATTCATTGCAATCGAGAGCGGGCGTACCAGGGTATTACGGGTCACCAAAGTCCGTTCGAATCCGGCTTTGCGCACGGTCAACTCGCCCAACATCTCGGTGGAACTGGCCTCAAGCAGGCGAGTCGCGACCACACCCTCGAGAAACTGAGGATATTGTTCAATATCGTTAATCAGGTCATAGAGTTGTTCGGCAGAAACCAAGACTAGGGCGGAGCGATGTATTTCAATCATATGCGGGGAAGTAAGGCTCTATTTTTCACCCAATAGTAAAGGCGAAATATTAGTAAAATGGCACATACGCAGGCCAGCGCCTGGTATAGATCAATCGCAATCAGGCTCACTGTGGCGCGCACGAATACTAACCCAAGCACTAACGGCACGACAAATTTTAATACCAGCCGCCAAAGAAAATAACGCAGGCCGCCGTGCGGATTGACCTGCAGCAATACCCGATTGGGCCAGACCACCCAGCCAATCCAGAGCGCAATAGAAGCCGTAATAAAGGGAATAATCACCCCCTGACTGAGCTGCTGCACATAGTGATATACCGGCTTGCCGTACCAAATTAAGGGCGAATCTGGGTCATGAGAATAAACCAAGACACCACTCAAGGCGACGACCGAGGCGATGGTGCCCATCAGTAACCAGCGCCGACCTGGAACGTGGCGTTCCTGGGTAACCAACAATAGCAGGGGCAAACTGCTAATACTGCCCACCAAAGCGGTAAAAAATAGCCAGACGGCAATCGGAAAGGGTAACAGAACGGTATCTGACAGACTGGCGGTCAAGGCCCGTAACAGTGTACCCACGTCCAAATTGGCGACGGCCTGGGCGCTAATCCACTGCCATGAAATGGCGAGCATGGCCATGCCATAAAGCACGTCAAATGCCTGAACACCGATAATAACGCGGCCGGTCGGTAAACGATCGGACAGATTGGTGCCGACCACATACCAGATCAATAGCCCAGCCATCGATGAGGTTAGGGCGTGCTGCATGGCCACTAATAGATCCTCCACAGACAGCGCCGGCCAGGCCATGTCCAGCAGCATTCGACCAATACTCGGTAATGATAGGACGATAAAGAGCGCTACTAGGGGTACGACGGCTAGGAAAATCGCCGCGATCACGCGCCAGGCCAGTCCACCGAGCATGACCAACAGGACGCCCTGCACCACGACTAGGATCATGATTCGGCTGATGTCTTGATTTTGAGCAAACCAGTAGAGATTCTGATCGAGTGGCTTTAACGACAGCAGATCGCCCTGCAGACCGTCGAAGCCGAACATAAGGGCCCAGGATGTATTAAACAAATTCGTCGCCATAACCAAGATAATGGCGGTCAACAGAATTCCAAATAGAACGCGCGTTGTCGTCTTATTGAGGATTGAAAAGGAAAATTCGAACGGAGTTACTCGATAGAGGCGACCCGCTACCAGCTCAGCCTGCAGCACCGGCAGGATAAACAATAGCTTCAAGACGGTATAGACCGCCAAGAAACTACCCTGACCGTGATCGGCCACCAGAGTCGGCAGTATCAGGCCGTCCGACAGGCCAATTTGCGTACCTACTAGCAGCGCCAGCAGTAAAATTAGATTCACGTAAGAGTTCCCGTCGGATTCATCACAAGGTTCCCAGCTTTAAAGCCAACCTGCTACGCTAGGCTATACTCTAGTAAGTTCATGAAGATAGATAGTTTATGGCCGAACAACAGTACGATCTCTTTTTCCGGGGCGACCTGGTCGACGGCTTTTTCCGCGACTTCGTCCAGGCCGACCTGCAAGTCCTCTTAAAGGCCAATGATGCCTATATGGCAAGGCTCTTTTCGGGTCAAGAACAGCTGATTAAGCAGCAGGTCGATAAGGCCACGGCCATTAAGTACCAGACGGCTTTTAAGCAGGCTGGTGCTAAGTTAATTGTCCGGCCCCATCAGGCGGCCAACCGGACGGCGCCAACAACATCTGTGGATGACGCCAAAGCGGAGCCGCCCGTCGCAAATAATACACTCGGATTCACCGACAGCCAATCGGGTGAAAATGACCCCGATCTAATAGAACAGCACCAACCGCCCCTACAAGCGCCTGTCATCGTTCCAACTTGGGATTTAGCGCCACCCGGGGTCGACCTGGGCGTGGCTCGCGGCTTTACCCCGACCCTTGTCGATACCAGCGCCTTGACCGTGGCCTCGCTCGGCGCGGACCTGTTGTTGCCAGACCGGTTCGAGTCGCCGATCCCCAGCGTCAATACCGATGGCCTAAGCCTAGCCCCCGTCGGCGGCCTGATTGAGACGTTGACTGGGCAAGCACCCGAGGTGAAGGTCGATATCGGTCATCTGCGCGTCGAACCGCTATGAAAAAGTAGGTCAGCCAAAATTAGAGCAGTGCAGCAATACTGACTACAACCGTCATTACAAACAACACCCATTTCATCACCAATGGGCTAATGTTTAAGGCTAGACGCACGCCGATAAGACCGCCCGCCATGGTCGCCGACGCCAAGATAAGACCCGGCACCCAGACCACCTGGCCGCGCCAAATAAAGAGCGCCAAGGCCACGCTGGTAAAGGTACCGGTACAGAGGATCTTGAGCGCATTGGTGCGCACCAGATCGTAGCGCAGCCCACCGGCGATCACAGCGATCAGGACAAAGCCGACCCCGGCCTGGACAAAACCACCGTAGACACCCGACAGCAGCAGCAGCCACCAGGACTTGCTCCAGCGCACCAGAGCCTGGGGTTGTTCATGAGCTGAGGGAAAGACCATGCCGGGACGAAACAGCATCACCAACGACATACTGATCATAGTGGTCAACAAAATGGGCTTGAGCAGGGTGGCCGGTAGGTAAGAGGCAAGTATTGAGCCGATCACCCCGCCCACTAATACCGGCACAAACAGCCCCTTGGCGCCCTGCATCGGCAACTTACCGTGCCGGGAAAAGCTGCGCAGGGTGACCATGGTGTGCATGATAACCCCGACCCTGTTGGTCGCATTGGCCATATCTGCTGGCAGGCCCATGATCATTAGGGCGGGTAGGGTCAGGTTGGATCCGCCACCGGCCAAGGTATTGATAATGCCAGCGATCAGGCCAGTGCCTAACAGCAGGCTCACGGTTATTACGGTAATTTCCATAAACTAGGTCGTCTAAATCGGGACGACACGTTACCAGCCCTCAAGGCGGCACGCCATAGCACCTTTTGCTTAGTCGCACGGGTCTACTCTTTGGCCATCCAATCTATTGCCTTATTCGTACATTCAACCGATTATGTTTTCAATCACTTCAGCTTTGAGGATTCTATGCCACATGCACTGATTACCGGCGGCAGCCGCCGGCTCGGCTTATATCTGACCGAACACCTGTTGGCCGATGGCTGGCAGGTCACGGTGTTGACTCGCAGCAGCAGCGCCGAACTGGACCGCTTGCGTGGCGAGCGCCTTAATATCGTCACGTTGGACTATTATCAACTGGATCAGATCAAGACCTTTTGCCAACAAATTGCCGCCCAACCCCTGGATCTATTGATACACAATGCCTCACTCTTTGTCGGCGGTGTCGACACCGGTTCGAGTGAAGCGTTCGGCCAATTGTTTCATATCCACATGCAATTGCCCGCGTTGCTCAACACCGAATTGGCCGCCGCCTTGGCGCGTTCAGACAACGGTAATATCATTCATATGACTGATATCTATGCCGAGAACCCCAATTCAGACTATGCCCTCTATTGCGCTACCAAGGCTGGCTTGGAGAATCTATCGAAATCTTTTGCCAAGCTGCTGGCCCCGCAGGTACGCGTCAATTCGATTCAACCGGGCGCGCTAAAATTCTTACCAGATCATAGTGCTGAGAGTAAAATACAGGTGCTCAAAGATAGTCTGTTACCCCATGAGGCTGGCTTTGAACCGATCTTCCAAACCGTACAATATTTATTGGCCAACAGCTTTATCACCGGCACTGCCATCAAGGTTGACGGTGGCCGTTCGATCAGCCGCAACTAATTCATTATCCGCCGCAAACAGCAACCTAACCAACGGGACAGACATGACAACAGCCATCATTAACATCAAGAATCTGCGCTTACGCACCTATATTGGTTTTAATCCGGAAGAGCTGCAAAAACAGCAGGATGTGATTATCAATGCCGAAATTCACTATCCAGCCGATTTGGCGTGCGCCACTGACAGTGAAAATAATGCCGTCAACTATAAGGTGATCACTAAAAAGATGATCGCTTTGGTGGAAGAGGGTCAATTTAAACTACTGGAGCGTTTAGCGGCTGACCTGCTGGCAATTGCCCATGAACACCCCGATGTCAGTTATGCCAGCGTGTCGGTTGATAAACCGCACGCCTTGCGCTTTGCTGATTCGGTGTCCATTACGATGACCGGCAAGAAATAACAAGAGGCTATATGATCAGGCCCGAACGGGCCTGACGTCAGAGCGGAACATGTTAGCGGACAAAATCCCGACGCAGGTCACGATCGGTCAAAAACTGCCCCCCCAGCGATAGCGTTTCAGTGCTGGAATGGCTATCCATCACGCCACGCGCCTTAACACAGTAGTGGGTGGCATTGATCTTCACGGCCACATCTTCAGTATCCAGTAGCGTTTGCAACGCCACCAATACCTGCTGATTCAACCGTTCTTGTACCTGAGGTCGCTGCGCAAAGAAACGCACTATGCGATTTATTTTCGACAATCCGATAATCCGCTGACCCGGGATGTATGCCACGTCTGCAAAGCCATCAATGGTCACAAAGTGGTGTTCGCAGGTACTGGTCAGCTCAATATCGCGGATCCGAATCATTTCAGTCGCAGACATCTTATTTTCAATAAGAGTTATTTTTGGGAACTTGTTGTAGTCCAGCCCTGAAAATATTTCATTTACATACATTTTGGCAATTCGATGCGGCGTTTCCGCCATGCTGTCGTCGGTTAGGTCCAACGCCAAAGCACCCATCACCTGATGCATCAAGCCTTCTATCTTTTCAATCTGAGCCGCGGGGGTTAATTTCTGCTCCACCACGGGCGTTTCCAAACCCAATTCGAGGAGCCTTTTATGGACCGCGTGCGCTTCTACTGATATTGCCATGGGTTGTCCTTTACTGATGAGGATACCGACCTGGCGCCAGATCCTATTGTCGTAATATGAGTGTCATAATATCACAGAGCCTTTCATTCTTATCCATAGGCCTTATAGGGACATTAGGCACACCCCAGTAGGCGAGAGTTTCCCTAACTGGGCGGATTTCCGGTTGACTTGCCCGATCTTTCGCTGTCAAATCCGCGTTCGTTCATACGGAATGCGGTGTAAAACCGCAGCGGTCGCGCCACTGTAATTGACAGTTCTTGGGTCATCAGCCAGAAGACGTGAACGAAACAAACCCTATTTTATTACTGTACGCGCCATACAGGAGATTCAGATGCCTTTAAATTTGACTATAGTTGCAGTTTTTGCAATTTTTTTCTTCGCCGGGCCAATTAGCGCCGAGACGGCCTACCCCATTAGCCGTATCGATGGCATGAATAAGACGATAAGGCTGGAGCGTGAACCGCAAAATATATCCTCCAAAACTCTCTTTACCGATGAGGTCCTAACCGCCATTCTGCCGAGCAACCGCCTGACCAGCATCACCAGTCTAGCCAGTGATCCAAATTACTCCAATATTGCCGATCGCCTGCCCAAGGGCGTGGCCCAGCTCGATTTTTACGTTGAGCCGATCCTCAACAACTTTCCCGACCTGGTCTTTGCCGCCAACTGGAGCGAGATCAACAAGGTCACTCAGCTGCGCCAAGCCGGCATCCAGGTTTATCTGGTTAATACCCCCTTTACTTTGGCGGCGATCGAAGCTGAAATTACCAAGCTGGGCGAGCTGCTCAATCGCAGCACGCAGGCAGCTGACTTGATTGCTAACATGCAAGGCGACCTAGCCTCACTGGCCGAACAAAAGGCGGCCATCGAACGGCAACAATGGGTTGCTCTGGACTATAACAGTTGGGGTACCGCTAGTGGTGCAGACACTACTTGGCAGGCCATTCTAGATGGCGTGGGCCTGATCAACGGCACAGCCCCTTATGAGCAGGGTGACTTTGGTCAGGTCGCCATGTCGAAAGAATTGATCATCAAGATCGACCCCGACGTCCTCTTCTTGCCCGGCGGCCTCTATGGCGCAGATCCGGCCAGCAATACCTTTTACCAACAAGTTATTAACGACCCGGCCCTGGCAGATGTGCAGGCGGTTAAAAATCGACGGGTCTATGAAATTCCAGGCGCACTGCGCGGCACCTACAGTCACCATATAGTTCGCACAATTCGCTATGTCAGCGACCAACTCAGCCACGATCTACCATAGGCGGCCGGCAATGTTAGGCATGTTTCGACCCACCTTGATCGCTGCATTACTAGCCAGTGGCCCCCTCCTCTTGCTGGCCTATCTGGCACTGGGCGCCGTGGCGTTGCCGATCGGTGAGCTGCTGTCCGTGATCAAGTATGCCTTGTTGGGCGACCTCGATAGTGCGCGCGAGCTGTTTCCGCGCACCAGCGCCATCCTGCTGCACATTCGCCTACCACGAGCTTTGGCTGGGCTATTGGCGGGCAGCAGCCTGGCTATAGCCGGCGCGGCGATGCAGGGCTTATTTCGAAATCCGCTGGCCAGCCCCGATATATTGGGCATCAGTGCCGGCAGCAGCCTGGGCGCCGTCTTGGCCATTACCACCGGCACCGCGCTGCTCCATCCATTGGTTTTACCGGCCTACGCCATCGTCGGCGCCTTAATCAGTGCGGCCCTGATCTACGCCCTAGCGTTGCGCTCGGAGGCGGGCCAGCAATTGCTGTTTATCATCTTGGCTGGACTGGCCTTATCCAGCCTGCTCACCGGCGCCACCTCTGCGGCCCTGTTGCTCGCCGAACAATATGAGATCAGCCAGTTTATTTTTTGGACCATGGGCGGACTGGAAGGCCGGATGTGGCCGCATGTACTCTGGCCGGCACCCTTTTTAATACTCTTTGGCAGCCTGCTGATCCGCCTGGCCAAGGCTTTGGATTTGATTTCCTTGGGGGAAGAAAATGCCCACGGCATGGGGCTCGATGTCGAACAGACGCGCCGCCGCACCCTGATTCTCTGTTCCGTGGTGACCGCCCTAGCCATCGCAATTGCCGGACCCATTGGCTTTATCGGCCTGATGGTGCCGCATCTGGTGCGGCTACTGTTTGGCCCCAATCACCGCTTACTATTGCCCCTATCTGCCTTTATCGGCGCCTGGCTGGTACTGGCCGCCGATCTGATCGGTCGCACCCTAATAGCGCCCCATGAGATCAAGGTCGGCATTATCACCGCCGTGCTCGGTGGCAGTTACTTTATTTTCCTAATAGTTCGGTTACAGCGACAGGGGAAACTGGCATGAACGCGCCGCTCTTATCGGTCCAAAAGCTCGGCTTTTATCGCCAAGATCGGGCCCTATTGCGCGACCTCAGCTTTGCCCTGGAACCGGGCGAACTGGTCGGTGTAATCGGCCCCAATGGCGCGGGTAAAAGTACCCTATTGAAGCTCTTGGTCGATTATCACCAACCGACCGAAGGGCACATTAGTCTATCGGATACGCCCTTGGCGTCGTTGAGCCATCCCGAACGCGCCCGACGCATCAGTTATATGGCACAACATTCGGCCCCGTCGTTACCCTTTCTAGTGCGCGATGTCATCGCCCTCGGCGCCCACAGTCGGCAGGCGAGTCAGATCCCGTCAGCCCAGGTGCTACGCAACGACGTGGCCGAACTGGCCGAGCAACTTGAATTGACCCATCTGCTCGACCGAAAGCTCACCGAGCTGTCTGGGGGTGAGAATCAGCTGGTCCAGTTTGCTCGTATCCTGATGCAACAGGCCCCGCTGATGTTGTTGGATGAGCCCACCGCCAGCCTGGATATCGGCCATGAAGCGCAACTCATGAACCTGTTGCGGCGCCATTGCGAGCACCAACATTCCGCCTTGGTGGCCATTCATAATTTAAATATTGCCGCGGTATTTTGTGACCGCTTGCTGCTCTTGGACAAGGGGCGATTGATTGCCAGCGGTACGCCGGAGCAGGTGATCACCCAGGCCAATATGGCCCAACTGTATCAACAGCAGGTCACGGTCAGCCAACATCCGGTGACCGGCACGGTCACAGTACTGCCGGTAAAACAGGCACCCATAGCGGTGCCCCTGCATGTTCATCTGATCGGTGGGGCAGGCAGTACGGTCGCCTTGGCGCGTTGGTTGTTGCAACGCGGCGTCACGGTGAGCGGCGGCATCGGTCATGAACAGGACTCCGACACCGACTTCTGGACGGCCACCGGTATGCGCCATATTGCGGTGCCCGCCTTCGCCCCAATCGATCAAGACGCGATCGACCAGGCCCAGGCCATGGTTGAATCGGCCGATCTGACTATCGTTTGCGATTTCCCAATCGGCGCTATGAATGAGGGCAACCTGATCCTGGCCGGTCACGCCAAACTGCTGTGGTTATTGCAGGAAGACGCTGAAACCGCGCATCAACGCTTTTATAGCGAGGCTCAAGCCAAGGACTTCGCGCAACTGCAACAACAGGGCGTCCGGCTGACGGCCTTGGCAGCCATCGAACAATTGACCGGACGCATCGGCGAGCTGAGCGCGTAGCACAGCAAAGACCTGCACAGGGCTATACTGAAAATGACACGGGGACATATCTTTCCGCCTCGATAGCCCTATAATCACTCTTTTTCGACCGGCGCTGCATTGCTTGCAACGCCCATGTTAGAAGGATGCCCTGCGCTTGGCCGACGAATTTTTGAATCCAGTTGACGACACCATTGATGTACAGAGCCAGGAGCAGGAAATGCTCATTGGCAGGATGTTGGTGCATCAAGAATTTGACGACGTCGCGTTAATCCTTGAATCGTTGCCGCTCGATAAACGGCTCGAGCGCTGGGCAAAAATACCGACCGCCAGTCGTCTAAACATTCTTGTGGTAATGCGCGGCGATCCGCGTGAAACATTGCTCGACGCCATGTCACTCGACGAGCTGGATGCCTTATTCCAAGAGATGGACGCCGAGGATCTGGTTGAGTTGGCCGACTCCTTGCCGAATCGCTTGGTCGATCGGGCTTTACAGGCAATGGATTCCAAGCAGCGCCAATATTATGAAGGGGCGCAAAAATACGCCGATGAGCTGGCCGGGCACTGGGTCGATCACAATCAACTTATCTTGCCGCAAAACGCCAAGGTGCGGGATGGGTTGCGCCTGTTGCGGCGAGAACTTCCCGACCATGTCGACGCCGTATTCCTGATCAATCGGGCTGGGCATTTTTCCCGCGCGGTCCATATCGGCGATATTATCGGCGCCCCCGACCATGTGCCCTTAACCGACCTGAGTGAGCCAGACCCGCACGAATTTTTAGTGATTGCGGCATCCGACAGCGCCGTCGACGCGGCCTTTCGGGTCCAGAAGAGTGGCTACTCAGCCCTACCCGTGGTCGATGCCCAGGGTCTGCTGCTGGGCCGCATGGATGTACGCACGGCCAGTGAAATCGTCAATGAGTATTACGAAGGTCAGATCATGGCCGGCGCCGGTATGGATGAAGATGAGGATCTGTTCTCGCCGGTGGTCACCAGCGCAAAGAACCGCGCTTTTTGGCTCGGCATCAATCTGTTAACGGCCTTCGCCGCCTCTTGGTTTATCGGCCTCTTTACCATCACATTGCAGGAAATTGTCGCCTTAGCGGTTTTGATGCCGATTGTCGCCAGTATGGGCGGGATCGCCGGTAGCCAAACCCTCACCCTGATCATTCGCGGTTTGGCGCTCGGCCAAGTGACCAAAGACAACCGCCGCGCGCTGCTTAAAAAAGAGCTCAGCGTGGGCGGTTTGAATGGCATTATCTGGGCCATCACCGTGGGTATCATCGTTTCGATCTGGTTTGCCAATCCGATGATTGGCGTGGTGATTGCCCTGGCCATCCTGGTGAACATTTGCGCCGGTGCGCTGTCCGGCGTGGTCATCCCGATCGTGCTCAGTAAACTCAAATTGGATCCGGCCCTATCGGGCTCGGTGGTGCTGACCACGGTCACCGATATAGTCGGCTTTGTCGTCTTCTTAGGTTTGGGATCGTTAATTCTATGACATACCCTGATATACCGCACGGCCAAGCAATAGACCGTGAAACGGCCAGATCGGCGGCGGCCCTCCTATTAGCGGGGCGCGCCACCCAACAACCCATGGCCCGCTTACCCGATGCCATTCGACCGCACAGTCTGGCGGCGGCACTGGCCATTCAGCGCGAGGTAATTGCTCAGCAGTCCGATGCCGTCGCCGGTTGGAAATGCGCGCTGCCCAGTAAGGATAAACTGGTGCTGGCGCCGATTTTCGCGCGCACCGTTTTTCGCGGCTCGACCTGCACAGTAGAGCCCGAACAAGGACGCGCCCTGGTTGAGCCGGAAATTGCCTTTGTGCTGGGCGCTGATTTACCGGCACGCGCGGCCGCCTATACTCCAGCCGAGATCGATGCCGCCGTAGGCAGCTGCCATATGGCATTGGAATTGGTGCAACAGCGTTACGCCGGCGATGCCCAGGTTGGCTTTCTCGATCAATTGGCCGATGGCCTGCTCAACCAGGGTTTGTTTTTGGGTCCGGTTATTGACCGTGTCGCGGCTTACCAATGCATGACCATGACCATCCGCTTTGAACTGCCGGAGCAGACCCAATCCTTGGCTGGCGTGCACCCGAATGAATTGCCGCAACGGCCGCTCTATTGGTTGGTCAATTATCTCAGCCAGAGCGGTGTCGATTTGAGCGCCGGCCAGGCCATTATCACCGGCACCTATGCCGGGCTGATTGAGATGCCGCTGGCGACACCGATTCAGCTGCACTATCAGGGTTTGGGCCAGTGCGGCCTGACGATCGAAGCAAGATCGCGCTAGCCGTAAAAGCAACCGTGACTGTCCTCATCGACCAGTTTGATGAAGTCATCTAATTGTCGGACGATTGGGTGCGAGTCGTAACGCACCCATTTCAGATCGGCCCGTTGCCAATAGATTTTCCAGCACTGGTCTTTTTTAACAAATACGGCCTTAGCCAAGCCGCTTTCAAGCCTAAGAGCAGGATCGCGCGGGTCGGCCCGAGTCTCGAACAATTCAACGCTTTGGCCGCTTATTCGATAGTCTATATCGAACTCATGACGCAGATGTGCCGCGGGCCGCTTGAGCACTAGGTATTGGTCCAGGACCCGAGCACAACGTTTGAGTTCAAATTCACTGATCGTCACCGTGCGTCCTCCGGGTTAAGTCAGATTCCAATCCTAATTCCAATCGGCCGTTCATGGCAACGCATTTGCTACTGGTTCAGTGCTAGCTTAATGGTCTGAACGGAAAAAAAATCGTCGTGGCTCTGGTCGTGGCTCAGGCCGAGCTGCTAATCTATGGCCGATTGGACGGTGGCGTATTTCAAGCTGAATTAGCGATAACATCCGACCGGTCCCTACCCGCCAGCCCGGCGGTTCAACCAACCCAAGAGAAGGATCTTAGTATGTATTTTGGCAGTGATAATCAAAGTGGCGCATCCGATGCGGTCTTTGCCGCATTAGCACAGGCGAATCAGGGTATCTCCGCCGCCTACGGCGACGATGAGTGGACCCAACAGGCCGTTCGCGCGATTCAAACTACCTTTGACAGCCCGGCCGAGGTGTTCTTTGTCAGTACCGGCACGGCAGCGAATGCTTTAGCGCTGGCTTGCATGAGCTCGCCTTGGCAGATCATCCTGTGTCATGCCCAGGCGCATATCCTGAATGATGAACTGACCGCGCCGGAGTTTTTTACCGGCGGCGCGCGCATGATTGGGCTCGACGCCGGGCGCGAAAAACTCAGCCTGGAGACCCTGAGCCAATACCTCAGCCAGGGCTCTGCCCACCCGCCACACAATGCCGAGCCGGCGGTCCTGAGCCTGACCCAGGTCACCGAATCGGGTCAGGTTTACAGCATCGAAGAGCTGGCCGCGCTGTGCGCTGTGGCCCATCAACATGGCCTAACCGTCCATATGGACGGCGCGCGCTTTGCCAATGCCGTGGCCGGCTTGAACTGCCATCCGGCGGCCATCAGCTGGCAGGCAGGAGTCGACGTACTGAGCCTCGGCGCGACCAAAAACGGCGCTCTCAGCGCCGAGGCCATCGTGTTTTTCAATCGTCCCCTGGCCGCTAATCTGGTGCCCCTGCGCAAGCGTTCCGGTCACCTAGTGTCTAAAGGCCGTTGGCTTGGGGCGCAATTCAGTGCCTGGCTTAACGACGGGCACTGGCTCGAGCTGGCCGCCCATGCCAACCGCATGGCCACCTTGTTGGAACAGGGTATGGCGGCATGCCCGGCCAGCCAGGTCATTTGGCCGGTCGCCGCGAATGAGGTCTTTGCTATTTTGCCGAGCCCAGTGATCGAACAGCTGCGCGCTCAGGGTGCAGTTTTTTATCAGTGGCCGCGGCATTTTGTGCCCAGTCACTTCAACCTGAGCGAGCACGATGAGGTGGTCCGACTGGTCACCTCCTTTCGCACCAGCGAAGCAGATGTCACGACCTTCCTCGGCCACCTGAACGCCGCCGAGCGAGGCTAACGCCTGCGTCGGCTCAAGGCCGCGATTCCAGATCGCGGCCACTCTATGGTCCATTGCTTGCGCTCCAGATTGATGCGGCTCACGAGTCTTATTATCGGCCCATGGCCGTGACGAAAATCTTGCCTCGACCTTGGTCAAGCACCACGGCATAATCGCCGCTTTCTTGCCTTAGAGTAGTACCCTATGACCGCACCTATCGATCAGACCCTATTAGCCCAATTGGAAACTCAAGCGTCGGATAAGCGTTACGATTATCTGGTGCAGCAACTGATCGCACGCGGCGAACTGTGGATCTTGGTTGGCGACGGCGGCAGTGTGTTGTTAAACAGCGATGGCGACGACTGCGTCCCGGTCTGGCCGCACCAAAGCAGCGCGAGCGCTTGGGTCAAGGACGAGTGGGCCGACTGCACCGTCACCGCCATCAGCCTAAGCGATTGGCAAGCGCGCTGGACCGAGGGTCTGCTGAGCGATGGCCTGAGCCTGGCCGTCTTTCCCAACCTCGACGAAGAGGCCTTGGTGGTCAGCCCCGATGCCTTTGATGAAGATATTTATGACGCCGTATCGGCACAGTAACGTAACTTATTGAACGCGCCACCGGGGCCGCTAATCGGGCGGCCCCAGTGAGTCCGCCCACCCAGACCTGATCACTACCGATAGAGCCATGCCGATGCCGACCTCGCAAACGAACACCAACCCTTTAACTGAACTCAGCGCAGCCACTTTGCCGGCGGCCTTTATTGACCTGCTCGCCCTATTGATGCGCAGTCCATCCGTGGTTGGCGCAGAGCATTCCTTTTGCCGTGTGCTACAGCGCGAATTGGAAGAGCGCGGCGCTACCGTAACCTGGTATGAAGGGCTACTGGTCGCGCAGGGCAAACAACCGGATTCTCTCTATCTGGCCGCCCATATGGATCGCCACGGATTAATCTGCACCGGGCCGAATGAATTTCAATTTGCCGCCTTCGTCGCTGGGGCCCGCTCCGATCTGCTCGGCAATTCGGTCAGTGAACAGTTGATGCGCAAGGTGGTTGACCGCTTTGACGGCGAACAGGTCTATGCCTATGAACCCTGGTCGGGCACCTATCGTGGCAAAGGCACCATCCAAGAGGCCCATATTTGCGAATATCGCAACAACCTGATTTTTTCCGTCGCCGGCTTAGAGCATCTTATCGCGGGCACCCCGGTGGCCTTTCTTGATAAGTTGCGGGTCACCGATGAGGCGTTGGTCGGCCAACTCGATAATGTGCTCACCGTCGCCGCACTGGTCTATTTGTTTGAGTGTGGCTTTCAAGGTACTGCCTTCTTTACCGCTCAGGAAGAGGCCGGTAAAAGTTGGCGCTATCTGCTGGAGTGGTTTCGTCGTTTCGGCGGTTCGACCAACCAACTGATCGTAGTCGACACCAGTCCCTTTCCCGATTTCGCCAGCGCCCAACAACAGCAATTGGTGTTGCGCAACAAGGACGCGAACGCCCAATTCAGTGCCGAACTGACCGCTCAACTGGCGCAAGTTTGCCACCAGCTGGCCATCCCCATTCAATACAAGGACACCTTTGTTGAGGCACAAAATAACCTGCTGGTTGCGCAGGGCCTGCCACCAGGTTCCTTAGGTTCCACCGAAATGGGGCGAATCATTGCCGCGTCTAAGGGCTTGGTGATTGGCACAACGGTACAGATACCCACATCGGGTTATCATACCCTGTCGGAAACGGCACCAAAAGAAGCGGTAGCGGCCTTTCTTAAGGTCATGTCCTATCTGGCCAACGTGCCGGCCAGCGCAGTAAATGCTGATTGATAAGCCTTTAATCGATAAAGACCGGCTTCATTAATCCATTACCCACAGGTTGCCATTGCGACCTGCCACACAGGGGTCCGAACCGGACTCAAAAGGATAATCCTTGACTGCATTGACCCTAGCCGATGGCCGTTTTGATGATAGTGGCCATCTAGTATTGTTTGAGAATATCAGTCGCGATTTGCTGCACAAGGGTTACAGTATCAACCCCTTTGCCCTGCCCCTAGGGCTGGCGGAAAATCTCCTGGAGCATCTGCAGCAGATGCCTGAAGTGGCGTTTTCGGCCGCCGGCGTCGGTCGCCAACAGGATTACAGCTTGAACGGCTTTGTGCGCAGCAACCAGATTGCCTGGATCGAGGGCAACTCCGACGCCGGGGCCCAATGGCTGCAGTGGGTAAAGGGCTTACAGACCTATCTCAATCGAAGGCTGTTCCTCGGCCTATTTTCGTTCGAAAGCCACTTTGCCCATTATGCCAGCGGTGATTTTTACAAACGCCATGTCGATGCGTTTAAGGGCCAGGCCAACCGGGTTATTTCTTTGATTGTCTATTTGAATCGAGACTGGAATCCGGCCGACGGCGGTGAGCTGGTGATCTATCAAGACAGCACAGATTGGGAGGGTATCCGTGTTACACCCGCCTTTGGTACGGTGGTCGCCTTTATCAGTGAGGATTTTCCGCACGAGGTCCTGCCGGCCCGGCGCGACCGCTATTCGATTGCCGGCTGGTATCGCCTGAACGGCTCCCAGCCGGATCGGATCGACCCACCGAACTAGGTCCAAAGCTTGTGTTTGGCCCTTGTGTTTACCGATAGCAGCCCCACATCGCGTATTGTGCGAAAAATTAATTTTGCCATCGATGGAGGGACATATATATGCCATCTCAACAGGATAGTGGCTACCGTAGCGACCCGTGGTCAAACGGCAACCAACCCCCACCAGATCTCGATAAACTGATCAGCGACGGAATCAACCGGGTAAAGAAATCATTACCCGGCGGAGGCGGCGGCAGCGCCGGCAACATTCTCGTCATATTACTGGTATTTCTGCTTGGCGTGGGCGTCTGGACCTCGCTCTTTACTGTGCCCAGCGATTCGGTTGCCGTAGTGCAACGTTTTGGTAAGTACGTCAAGGAAATACCACCGGGTTTGCATTTCAAATTCCCATTGGGCATCGATAAAGCCACCATCGTACCGGTTAAGCGTCAGCTTAAGCAGGAATTTGGTTTCGCTACCCCAGGCTCAACCGACCCATTTCAAAGTGGCCGCGGTACCAATGGTCAGCTGGAAACCCAGATGGTCACCGGCGACCTCAATGCCGCGTTGGTTGAATGGGTGGTGCAATATCGCATCGCCGATCCAGTGAAATTCCTGTTCGAAGTTCGGGAGCCGAGCGAGACGTTACGTTATGTGTCCGAATCGGTCATGCGTGAAGTGGTCGGTGACCGCACCGTCGATGAGGTGATCACCATTGGTCGCCAGGAAATCGAGTCCGAAGCGTTAGTTAAGATGCAGGCTCTGGCCGTCAAATACGTTATGGGCATCAGCATCGATCAGGTGCAATTGAAGAATATCAATCCGCCGCGCCCGGTGCAGGAGTCCTTTAACGAGGTCAACCAGGCCCAGCAGGAGAAAGAAAAGCTGATCAACGAGGCCCTACGAGACTACAACAAGGTCATTCCCTTGGCCGAAGGTGAAAAAGATCAGCGTATTCGAGAAGCCGACGGTTACCGCTTAAAACGCATCAACGAAGCCGAAGGTGACGCCGCCCGCTTTAATGCTCTGTTATCGGAATATCAGAAGGCACCGGAAGTAACCCGACGCCGGATCTATATCGAAACCATGCAGGAGGTTCTGCCCACGATAAAATCGAAGATTATTATCGATGAACAGACCCGCGGTCTCTTACCCTTCTTAAACCTCACTAGCGAGTCGGGAGCGAAGCCATGAGCAGTGTAATGAAAGTCGGTTCTCTGGCAGCTGTGGCGGTCGTCGTCATCTTGCTGCAGGGCAGTTTTTACACCGTCGATGAGGTTGAACAGGTTATTATTACTCAGTTCGGCAAGCCAGTCGGCGACCCGGTCACCAGTGCCGGTTTACACCTCAAGACGCCCTTCATCCAAGACGTGAATGCGATCGACAAGCGGGTCCTGGAATGGGACGGCGAACCGTCCGATATGCCGACCAAAGATAAGCTCTACATCTCAGTCGACCTCTTTGCGCGCTGGCGCATTACCGAACCGTTGCAGTACTTCTTGCGCCTGAAAGATGAGCGCAGCGCGCAATCACGCTTGGACGACATACTCGGCAGTGAAACGCGCAACGCGGTGGCTAAACACGAATTGATCGAAATAATTCGTACCACCAAAGATCGTGTGCCGTTGCGTGATGAACTGTTGGCCGGCGACGACCGAACCGCCAACATGGGCAACCTGGTTCCCATTAGCAAGGGACGTCAGGGCGTCGAGGATGAAATATTCCGCGCCGCGGCTGAAAAAGTGAAGGTCTTCGGTATTGAATTACTCGACATTCGCTTTAAGCGCATCAACTACAACGCCAGCGTGCGGCCGAAAATCTATGACCGGATGATCAGTGAACGACGTCAGATTGCCGAACGATTCTTGTCCGAAGGTAATGGTGAGGCCGCTCGAATCCGGGGTGACCGCGTTCGTGATCTGAATAAAATCCAGTCTGAGGCTTATCGTGAGGTAGAGGAAATTCGCGGCATGGCCGACGCCAAGGCGACCGAAATCTATGCTCAGGCCTATAACCAGAGCGACGTATCGCGCGACCTGTATGAGTTCACTCGAACCCTGCAGGCGTACCAAACGATCATCGGTCAAGACACCACCCTGGTGTTATCAACTGACAGTGATCTGTTTAAATTTCTCAAGGGCATCGAGCCTTAGTTTCCCGAGACGTTAGCACAGCGCCCCTGACAGGGGCGCAATCCGGCCGATCCTAGGCTGATGCCAATTAGCCTTAAGCGCTTTTTTTTTATTTGGGCCACGCGATGGACTTTAAAGACTACTACAAGATACTGGGGGTGAAACCCGACGCCAGTGATGCCGACATTAAGCTGGCCTATCGCCAACTGGCACGCCAATACCATCCCGACAAGAATCCCGCAGCGGGTGCTAGCGATAAATTTAAGGCCGCCGCCGAAGCCTATGAGGTTTTAAAGAGCAGCGACCGACGCGCCGAATTTGATGAACTGCGCCGCTATGGCGGTCAACAACCCAATGGTTTTCGTGCACCACCGGGCTGGCAGAGTCGAGCTCGACCGAGCAGCGCTCAAGGCGATTATTCCGATTTCTTTAATTCGATGTTTGGCAGTTCCGGCAGGGCTCAACCCAAGCCCGTGAAGGGCCAGGATGTGGAACTTCCACTGGCCCTAAGCTTGGAAGAGACGCTCGCCGAGCTGACCCGCACCGTCGAATACGACCTGCCCGCCAGTCAAGCCGACCGGAGCCCAAGCCAGAAACATCTGCGCGTCAAGATCCACCAGGGCGCTACCGAGGGCGAACGGATCCGGGTCCGAGGCCAGGGTGGGCCCGGCCAACAGGGCGGCTTGGCCGGCGATCTGTATCTGGTGATCCAGTACGCGGCCCATTCGGTGTTCAGCGTGCAGGGCACAGACCTGTTGGTCACCCTGCCGCTCGCCCCATGGGAGGCCGCCTTGGGCGCCAAGGTCACGGTGCCGACCCTAACCGGCAGCATCACCCTGACCATTCCAGCCAATACCCCGGCGGGCAAACGCTTTCGTATCAAAGGCAAGGGCCTGATCGATAAGAGCCAGCAGGGCGATCTATACGCCGCGGTGCAGCTGGTCCTGCCGCCCCAAACCAACGAAAAAACGGCTCTTCTGTGGCAACAACTGGGCGCCGCGCAACCATTCGACCCTAGAGGTCATTGGTCCGGACGGCAATAACCCGCTAAAAGCGAGCCGCCCATAAGGCGCTCGCCCCATCCACACTGAGCTTAATACCCGCCACCAGCAGCAAGCAGTAACACAACCAATAGAACCAGCCATCGGACAACCGATGGTGTAACAGCATGCCCAACCGAACCCCAATGGGGGCCAGTATGATCAGGCTTAGGGACGTCATCAGGTTAGTGGTGTCAAGCAGGCCCATCCAAGCATAGGGAATGAGCTTGGTATAGTTGGCCACGGCAAAAAAGATGATGGTGGTGCCCACAAAAACACCCTTGGGCAGCCGTTGCGGTAACAGATACATATCGAGCGGTGGACCACCGGAATGCACGCTAAAGCTGGTAAAGCCCGATATGGCACCAAACACCCAACCCTTGATTCGATTCGGTGCTTTGGCGGCCGGGTTGTTGCCGCGCATGCGGTGATAGAGCCAGTTCAGACTAAACACCAAGGCGATCAAACCCACCATCAGCCGGATATGGCTATCGGACAGATAACTGTAGGTTGCCGCACCGACGCCGATACCGAGGATCGCCGCCGGCAATATGGTACGCAGATTGGGCTTGTCGTATTGACCGCGAAAGCCCCACAGGGCGAAGCCATCCATCACACAGAGGATCGGCAGCATAATGGCCGCGGCCTGAGTCGGCGCGATCACCAGGGACATTAACGGCACCGAGACAATGCCCAAGCCGCCGCCAAGACCGCCTTTGGAGATCCCCATAATCAGCAGGGCCGGTATGGCAACGAGGTAAAAGAGTGGATCTGTTAACATTGACAATGACTGCGTAGGAAAAAAGGCATGATAGCGAACTCATCCGGCTAAAACGAGCCCAATCTACCGGATGCCGACCGCGATGACAGCCGCTACGAGACCATTGCGCCTCAACGGTTGTCTTCGGCGCTCTGGTCCTGGTTGCGGAAGTTTTTAAAGGCCATCAGAATACTGCGTGCACTGATCTGGCCCTTAAACTTGCCGTCTTCAATGACCGGCATCCGCCGCCGCTTGGTCTTAAGCAGCAGTTGTGCAGCATCGATTATATTGATGTTCTGATCGATCGACTCGACATTGCGGGTCATAAAATCCCCGACATATCCGCCGCCTTGATCGTAATAACCGACGTTGATAATAGCCTGCAAACAATCCATCTCCGAGATTACACCAACCGCCTCATTAGCGTCATTGACCACCGTTGCGCCGGAAATTTTGTTCTGTAGTAGAACCTGAATGGCCTCGAAAATATGGGTATCGGCACGGAATGTAACAGGTTTGATCGACATGTAGTCTTTAGCAACTATGGATCCGAACATAAGCCTATCTCCTACTATTTTTATTATTAATGAACAACAGCTTAGTTGATAGGGCCGTCGTTACCATGACTATAAGCTATCGGGACCTGCTGTACAGTCAAAACTGGCTCAACCGGTGTATGGAGAGCGTCAATACCGCAGCCTAGAAGGATGGGCGGACGCTGCACCTATAGGCCACGCAACTGGCCCAGCCATATGCGCCCTTGGCAAAGCGTTTTCTTGACCCGTAAACGGTTACAGCGCCGGTCGGACAAAAGTGTCCGGGCGACCTGAAAACGCCCGAGCGATATATTCAGGCGCGCCAAATGCAACAGATGGGTTGCGGTGTAAGTTAACACGCTGGCGCGGCGATGAATCGGGATCCGTCCAGTCTTAATGGCCTGATTTAGGCGCCGACTGAAGCCGCATTCAACGCTCGGATAGTTCCGGGTGCAGGCCCTATTTTCCGCATCCAGGCGATAGAACGCCAGGACTTTCGGGCTAAAGGCAATGCTCGAATGCAATGACAAGCGCGCCCATAGATCCTGGTCCTCACCCATCGACTCACCCTCGGGGAACCAGGGTGCATCGGTCACCCGCGTTTTATCAATGCACACCGACGAGGCCATAAAGGGCAGATCGCCGCGCGCACAAATTTCAAAGTAGCAGGGCAAAATAGTTGCTGTTGTAACCGCCGTTGGGAAGCGCACCTTGGGATCGACATAAAGATTGTCGCTGAGCATCTTCTGGTAACCGGTGGCGAAGGCACCGGCCTGAGGAAAGCGTTCAATCAGATCATCAATTTCTGCTAAAAAATGCGCTTCCCAACTGTCATCTGCATCCAGCAAGGCAACAAAATCACTGTTTGCGGCCTCGATGCCGACATTGCGCGCCTTGGCGACGCCGCCGTTGGCCTGCTGGATCAGACGAACGCGTTGGTAGTCCGGGTTGGTCGCCAGCTGAGTCTGAATCAGCTCGGCACTCTGGTCCGTCGATCCGTCATCGACCACGATAATCTCTAAAGGCTGAAGGCTTTGCGCCAGTACCGATTGAATCGTGGCCAGAATATGGGCCTGCTTATTGTGCAATGGAATCACCACGGAAATGTTAGGTCGGCCGGTCGTCATATCAGATACTCCAATTGGTCAAAGATTTTTCCACCGCCTCGGCGGGCGTCAGAGTCGGGGCCATAAAACCCTGACTCAGGCCGGCGCTGATTACCTGCACCAGTTGTTCAACCTCGATCTGCTTAGCATCGAACTGGAGCGACTCGGGCTGACCTATTTGTCGACACCAGCCATCACATTTGCTGTGATAACTGAGTGAAACTACCGGCGTGTCGGCTAGGTAGGCCAGCACCGAACCGTGCAAGCGCATACTCACAACGACTTTAAAAGTGGCCAATTGTTGCAGTACAACTAACGGATTTTGTTGGTAATGCAGATGAGTCACCGGAACACTTGCTGGCAGCAATGCACGCAAGGCCACGTGCACCTGTTTGTCACCTAAGGTGGCATGGCCATTAAAGTCGAGCAGCGTGATGGCTTCGCCGGTCTCACGATGCACGCGAACAATGGCTTGCGCCAGCGCCATGAGTCGCTGGTGTTCGGCTGCGCTGTCACTGCTCAAGCGTTCGTATGGACAGAGACAAACACAAATGCCCGCGCGGGCTACTCGGTCAAATTTGAGCTCTTTATTTAACAGCAGCAGGGGCGCCAAATCGAAGGTCAGCTTAATCTTGGCTTGGGGCGCAATATGCTTGGCCAAGGCAAAGCTATCGACATCGCGAACGCCGACAAATTCACATTCATTAAGAAATTTCGCACAGTTTTTTTCCGCTGCGCTGTCCCGGAACGGGCCCAACCCGACGCCAAGCGCCAAGCCTTGACGACCCGACAATGTCATCAATTGGCGTTTCAAATTTATATCGTGACTGTTGTGCAGCACCGAACCACCACCAAAGATAACCCGCTTCGAGACCAATGCATGAAACGACTGCTTGAGCCGATTCTCGCCGCGAAAACGTTGTTGTACTTTTAAGCCAGCCGGTAAATAGGGCAGGCCGGATAAGTGCAACGGCGCCACATTACTAACGCGATGGTTTTTATCACCCAGAAATTTCTTCGCCCCCCAGGCGGTAGCGAGCAAAAGGGCATCGTCGCCGGTATTCTGCATGCCATAGTAGCCGCACAGATAGCTATCGGAAAATATCATGCTAAGTCTCCTTAGGGTGTCGAGGTTTGCCGACCCAAGCCGTTGAATATGCCTCGGGACTGAGGCTGATACCTAACCAGAGCAATGCTGGCCAATAGAGGTAGACTAAAATTTCTAAATTTTCGAACAGGCTGTAACTGATAATGACAATGCAGATGCCCAACGAGGCCTGAGCAACCTTGGAATATTGCGCCAAAATCAACATTGCAAAACTGGTGAGCGCCAATGGCAGAGCCAGCGCTAAAAAGCCCACGGCACCCTTTACATACAACAGGCCATACCAACTGTGGTGACTGCCTATCGGCATATGTTCGACACTCTTGGGGCCGCGTTCGACAATGCCATGGCCCCAAATGGGCGCCTCATTGGCCCAGCGTTGCACGGCGATGCGCGCCAGGGTTTCGCGCACCCGGGTCGAGCCCGGTCGGCTCTGCTTTACTTGGGTGTAGGAGTCCAGCAGCCAGTCATACAGGGGTTGCGCGAGAAGCAACAGGGCTGGAATCAGCACGCCGGTGGCCAGCCACACTCTGGGATTGCGCAATCGACTCAGGCCGAAGACCATGGGGATGATGGCGATAAAGATCACCCAGCCGGCGCGCGATTGGCACAATAGGCACATCACCGTTGCGCCCAGAACGCCCATGAAGCGCCATGCCCGATCCTGCTCCTGCAAGCAGATCAACAGATAAAAACAGGACATCAGCCCCGCGGCCGGAGCCCAGGGGGCAATAAATTGCCAGCGCGCCAGATGGGTTTCCGGATTAAGGCCAAATAGGCGCACATTGAACGCCTCAAGCGGCCCGCCGATAGCTTTTAACGGTGACATATAAAGCTCACCCGACAAGCCCACGGCATAAAAAACAATGCCCACAATGGCAAAGGGCACCGCACTGAAAGCGGCGATACAACAGCCGCGCGCAACAATGGCTGGATTGACCTTGAGCAGATTACCAAGCAACGGGAACAGCGCGAGCAAGGCCCAACCTTTGGCCCAACCAATGGTTGACTTGATCGTCATACCAGTGCCCAAGCGTCTATCAATATGCGCAATCAACAGCGCCAACAACATGGCTACCATACCGATCACCCACAACCAGACCAGGGGTGAAATGCGCAGCAGAGGATGGCCAGCACCATCTGCACTACTGCGAATGAAAATTTTTAATAAAAAAACCATGAGCAGGAGCCAACCCAAGACCGAGCCCAAGACATACATCCCACCCAAAATATAAACACCGTAGGTGCCAGCCAGGCTGTAAAAAATTATTCGCTCTTCAGGAGAAGATTTATAAAGAAGGTTCGATGCCATAGGGTCAGTAATCCAAAGGTGATGCAGAGGAATCCGAGTGCGGCAATAGCCAGGGCGATTTTCATGTCGGGACTCTTGGCCTTAATCGGCAGGGACGGTGTCGCTAACAATTGCACCGCTGGGTAGGACGAAAACACATCAGCCTTACCGGACTCTAGGCGCGCTGCGGCTGACATAAAGACGGCTTCGGCCAACTGGTGCTCGCGCTCCAATCGTTCCAATTCAGAGGCTTCGCGGGTGAAGATTTTCAGCCGATCGTTGAGTCGAGCATCAGCCAAATCGAGTTCGTTTAGCTCGGCCGTTAGTCCACTCAATTGGGCCGCGCTGTCGAGCAGTTGCGCGAACAGTTGAGACCGTTGGGGACTGTATTGCAGGTCCATAGCAAACAGGGCATCGGAGCTGTTCGTGCCGAGCAACTCTTGGCTGCGTCTTTTCAACGCTTGTCGGGCCGCGTCATAGCGCAATTTTTGCGCCACTACCTTGGGGTGTTGACTGCCCCAACGGGAAGAGTACTGCGCAACCAGGCCCGCGCTCTCGTCAAGCTCCTTGAGAAAACCGCGAAATTCGGCATCGCTTTGCAGACGAAAGGCTTGGCCTGCCAACGAGGGCGACACACCAACGTCCAGGCTTAACCGATTAACAAAATTTTCGATGCTGCGCAGATTGGCTTTCACGCTCAGACGTTTACTGTTTAAATCCGACAGCGTGACCACTAGCTGATCCAGTTGCGCCATCGACATCAGCAGGGCGCGTTGCTGAAATTCAATGATGGCTGCCCGGGTGCTCGCCAATTTCTGGCGATACTGGTCGAGGACGTTGCGAATGCTGTCGTCGCGGCGTTGCGTTTCGTCTAACCGCAGGGCGTCCAAGGATTCTTGAAACGACTCATAGAGTGCCCACGCCAGCTGCTCTGCCTGAGTGGGCGAACCGCCCTGCGCATAGACAAAAAGCAAAGAAGAGCTGTCGCGCAGTTCCACCTGCGGTCGCTCGATCGAATCCAGGCCAACACCCAGCCGCAGCGCCGAATTTTTGAGTACCACAGTACTGGTCAGGATTGCCTTATAGTTGACCAACGGGTTAAACGAGGCATTGCCGAAGGCGGTATTGGTGGATTGGTTGGCCTGCCCGACCTCATCAATACTGAAGCTGCTCGATGAGCCCGACCCCGGCAGCACGACCGCCAGGCTGCTGGAAAAGACTGGCGAGCGCTGCAGGTAGAGGTACACGATGAGGCCGATTAACGCATAGCAAATAAGGGCCACCCAGACATAGCGCGGTATACGCAAGCGAAACAGTCGCCGATTGATAAAACTGCTCGCCTGCCATACGACCGGCAGGTTTTGGCTTACTTTAGAATGATGCATCGCTCGACTCCCAAGCCTAGAACAGCAGTTTCAGGGGTGCAAAAACATCCCCAAGGGTGAGCGCCGCTTCGCGCAGATTGGTCACGTCGGAGTCGTAACAGGCTATGGCGTCATTGGGCATCAGGTAAGGGTTTTGATCGTCTAGATAGGCCTGCTTCATAAGCAACTCGATCGACCGCTCGATCACTTGGAACTCGCCGGTTAATGGGTTTTTACTGGCCAAGACCACCTTACGCGCCGCATTACTGACTTGCGCACCACCCACGCAGTTGGCAGACACGACGGCCTGCAACAGTCGCGTGCCATAGGGCAGATTGGAACTGTAGCTACTCACGCCAGCTGCCGCATTGCCTGCGGCCGGAACCGTCAGATTCGACATAAAGACCCTAAAACCCTTGGGGGTTATTTGAGATGGCCGCACCAGCTGTTGTTGAAAACACCCAGTGGTGGGTACCACAATCCTATCTCCAGCAATCAGTGCCAGCTGGGTCACCGACTTCCCAGTAAGCACTCCACTCATATCAACTTCGAGCTGCCAACCGTTGCGAATAATGATCACCTGGTCCAGCTTGGCGTCCGGGCGAATACCCGATGCCGCTCGCAGAGCCTCGACCACGGTACGATGACTGGCATAGTCACCGTAGGCATTAAGCTGCTCTACCAGAACCGAACTCGGCTTGAGATCATTGATACGAATTTGACCGGCTTCGAATACGGCACCGGACACCGCCACTTCAATGGGTGCCCAGTGCAACACACGTACGCTGACCCTCGCCGCCTGGGGTTGAAAGAAACCCTCGTTCACCAGCGCTGCCCGAATCTGCTCCGCCGCATGACCGACGCCCTGACCCACTACATGGACCGGCTTGAGCAGCGCGAGGCGAACGGTGCCATCGAGATTCACCACATAGCGCCCAGAAAAACCGTCGCCGTCCTCAATCTGGATATCGACTATTTCGCCCGGACTGAGCGGCAGGTCGCGATTGAACTGCTGTTGCCGCGCATTGATCGATTGGATTGAGTCATCTAACTGCAGCGGCCGATGGCTCAGATAGTGGCCGGCGTTGTATTGGGTCGACTGGCCCACACAGCTGCGGTCGGAGGCGAACACAACGGCCGCCCGTTCCGGGGGGCGGGCGGGGTCGGTTACTGAAACAGCCGGTACCCGAACCGGACTTTCGTAGTGGCCATAGAATTGATGGTCGGACAGACCAAGGGGTTTCAGCGCGTGCGTCTGGGTGCAACCGGTTAGGCCGAGCAAAACACCCAAGAGCGTAAAAACCAAAAAAAACCGAATAATCCTAACCATATAGGCTGAGCTCTCAGTTACGTTGGCTTAGGCAATTGCAAAC
>NZ_CEYAVF010000040.1:0-26281 GCF_982785585.1 Reinekea sp.
GGGCCGACTTAAACGCCTAAATAGTCCAACATCCCTTCGGCAGCCTGACGCCCTTCGTGGATGGCGGTAACCACCAGGTCAGACCCGCGCACCATATCGCCACCGGCAAAGACCTTGGCATTAGAGGTTTGGAATTTATACTGCGCCTTTTCGGGCGCGACGACCCGTTGCCGGGCATCCAATTCGATCCCGAAATTGGCAAACCAGGGCGCCGGACTTGGCTGAAAACCAAAGGCGATCAGCACCGCGTCGGCGGGAATGATCTCTTCGCTGCCGGCAATCACTTCCGGATGGCGACGGCCCGCTGCATCGGCTTCGCCCAGGCGGGTTGAGACCACTTTAATGCCCTCGACCCGGGTCTCACCGATAATGGCGACCGGTTGCCGATTGAAGCGAAACTGCACGCCTTCTTCCTTGGCATTGGCGACCTCTTTGCGCGAACCGGGCATGTTTTCTTCGTCGCGCCGATAAACACAGGTCACGCCGGCCGCTTGCTGGCGAATGGCGCTGCGATTGCAGTCCATTGCGGTATCACCGCCGCCCAAGACCACCACCCGCTTGCCCGCCAGGTCGATAAAGTCGGCCGGATTTTTTTCCCAACCCTGGTTGTGATTCACATTCGCGATCAGGAACGGTAGGGCTTCATGCACACCGGCCAAGTCTTCACCGGGGAAATCCCCCTTCATGGCGGTGTAGGTGCCCATGCCCAAAAATACGGCATCGTATTCATCAACCAGGGCCTGGAAGTCGATATCGACCCCGACCTCGGTATTGAGACGGAATTCGATACCCATCTCTGTGAAAATTTCGCGGCGCCGTGATAATACCGATTTTTCCAGCTTAAATTCGGGAATGCCGAAAGTCAGCAGACCGCCTACTTCAGGATTTTTGTCGAATACCACCGGCTTGACCCCATTGCGGATCAAGATATCGGCCGCGCCGATGCCGGCCGGTCCGGCGCCGACGATGGCAACTCGCTTACCGGTCATCACCACCTTCGACATATCCGGCTTCCAGCCCATGGCCAGCGCGGTATCGGTAATGTATTTTTCGGTGTTACCAATGGTCACGGCACCGAACTCATCGTTCAAAGTACAGGCCCCTTCGCACAGACGATCCTGCGGACAAACCCGACCGCACACCTCGGGTAAGGAATTGGTTTGATGGCTGAGTTCAACCGCCTCTAATATGTTGCCCTCACTAACCAGCTTGAGCCAGTTAGGAATGTAGTTATGCACCGGGCATTTCCATTCACAATAGGGCGTGCCACATTCTAGGCACCGATGCGACTGCTCAGCCGCCTGACGCTGCCCCATGGGCTGGTATATTTCAACAAACTGCTGTTGCCGCGCAACTAGCTCTTTTTTGGCCGGATCTCGACGGCCGACATCCAAAAACTGAAAATCATTGTGTAAGCGATTGGTCATCTTGTGCTCTCCGTCGATTATTCTGGGCGTGCCCGGGTGCTAGACAATAGATCCGCTAAACTGGCGGCCTTGGGTTTGACGAGCCAAAACTTCGAGACATAGTCGTCGAAATTATCCAGCAATTCGGCACCCCACGCGCTGTGGGTTTCCGCAACAAAGGTTTCGATCACCCGAAACAGATGATCACGATAGCCTTCCATTTTCTCAGTACTGACGCGGTGAATATCCACCAGCTCGCGGTTATATTTGTCGGCAAAGGAATTTTCCAGATCCAGTACATAGGCGAAGCCACCGGTCATGCCGGCACCAAAGTTACCTCCCACCTTACCCAGCACCGCGACCATGCCGCCAGTCATATACTCGCAGCAGTGGTCGCCAGCGCCTTCGATAACCGCATGGGCGCCGGAATTGCGCACGGCAAAGCGTTCACCGGCCGCGCCGCCAGCATAGAGGTTGCCGCCCGTGGCGCCATAAAGGCAGGTATTGCCCATGATCGAAGTCTTTTGGGTTTCAAAGGCGCTGCCCTTAGGTGGACGGATCACAATCTTACCGCCGGCCATGCCCTTACCGACATAGTCGTTGGCATCGCCGTCGAGGATCAGGTGCAAACCACCCGCGTTCCAAACACCAAAACTCTGCCCGGCAATGCCCGACAGCTTGAGCGTAATAGGCCGATCGTTCATGCCCAGGTTGCCATATTTTTCGGCAATGGCACCCGATAAGAGCGCACCCAGGGAGCGATCGCAGTTACCGATGGTGAAGCTGAATTCTCCGCCACTCTTGGCTTCGATCGCCGAGCGCACCGCGGCAAATATTTCGCGCTGCTTGGTGCCCTTGTCGAATGGCACATTGCGCTCGACCTGACAGGTCTGCGGACGGTCCGCGGGGACATGATCACTGTGCAACAGATGCGACAGATCGAGATTCTGACGTTTACCGGTTAGATCGGTACGCACCTTTAACAGCTGCGTTTGCCCGACCAGTTCGCCCAAGCTGGCATAGCCCAGTTGCGCCAGCAGCTCGCGAACTTCTTCGGCGACAAAGCGGAAATAGTGCTTGACCATATCGACCGTGCCACGGAAATACTGCTCACGCAGCGTCGCATCCTGAGTGGCCACACCGGTAGCGCAGTTATTCAGGTGGCAGATGCGCAAATATTTACAGCCCAGTGCGACCATAGGTGTAGTGCCGAAACCGAAACTTTCGGCACCCAGAATGGCAGCCTTAATAACGTCCATGCCGGTCTTCAATCCGCCATCGGTTTGCAGCCGTACGCGATCGCGCAACATATTGCCGCGCAAGGTTTGCTGTACTTCAGCCAAACCCAATTCCCACGGCGAACCGGCGTGCTTAATCGAGGTCAGCGGGCTGGCAGCGGTGCCACCGTCATAGCCTGAAATGGTAATCAGATCGGCGTAAGCCTTGGTGACACCGGCGGCGATGGTGCCAACCCCCGGCTCGGAGACCAACTTAACCGAGACCAATGCCTTGGGATTGATTTCCTTAAGATCGAAAATCAATTGGGCGAGATCTTCGATCGAATAGATATCGTGATGCGGCGGCGGCGAGATCAAGGTCACGCCGGGCACGGCATAACGCAGTTCGGCAATCAGGCTGTTGACCTTACCACCGGGCAGCTGACCGCCTTCGCCGGGTTTGGCGCCCTGAGCGACCTTGATCTGCAGAACTTCGGCACTCATTAAATAGGCTGGCGTGACGCCGAAGCGGCCCGAGGCCACCTGCTTGATTTTGGAGCGGCGATTGGTGCCGTGACGCCTTGGATCTTCACCGCCTTCGCCTGAATTGGAGCGACCACCGAGTTCGTTCATCGCTACCGCTAAGGATTCATGCGCCTCCGGCGATAGAGCCCCGAGGGACATGGCCGCGGAATCAAAGCGCGTATAGAGCGACTCAACCGGTTCGACTTGATCCAATGGAATCGCTGGGCGCGCGCTGTCGAGGTTAAAAAGATCGCGTAAGGTCGCCGGCTCGCGGTCATTGACCAGTGCGGCAAACTCCCGATAGCTGGCGGAGTCGCCAAGCTGCACCGCCTTCTGAATAGTGGTGATGACCTCAGGGTTAAAGGCATGGTATTCACCCTCATGGATATACTTGTACTTGCCGCCCTGATCGATCCGTTTGCGCGGCAGCCAAGCCAGCTTGGCCAGCTGGTCGATTTCTTCTTGAAAGTGCTTGAATTGGGCGCCCTGAATACGACTGGGGACACCGCTGAAACAGAAATCCACTATTTCATCGGCCAGACCGACCGCTTCAAACAACTGCGCGCCTCGATATGAGGCGATGGTTGAAATACCCATCTTGGACATGATTTTCAACAGGCCCTTATTGATGCCTTGGCGATAATTTTTATGCAGCAAATGATGATCGCCGAGCAACTCGCCGGTGCGAGTCATATCGTCGATCAGCTCATAGACTAGGTAGGGGTAGACCGCAGTCGCGCCGAAACCTATTGCCACGGCAAACTGATGCGGATCGCGGATGGCACCGCTGTCCAAGACTATATTGGTATCACAGCGACGGCCGCTATTGACCAACCGATGATGCACGGCGCCAGTGGCCATCACAGCGGGTATGACCCGTTGATTGGCCTGCAAGAGGCGATCGGACAGAATCAAAATTTTCACCCCGTCCCGACTGGCAAGCTCAGCCGCATCCGCCAAGTCACGCAGCACCTGCTCCAAGTCCTCGGCCTCGCTGTAGCCCAAGCTCAAAAGTTGATGGCGAAACTGCGGCGATTCCTGACGCTTCATGTTTTGAAACTTCAGCGGCGAGAGCACCGGTGATGCGAGGATTAGGCGGGTCGCGTGCTCGGCCTGAGGGTTAAACAGGTTGGCCTCGGGCCCCAAGCAGGTTTCCAATGACATCACGATCGATTCGCGCAATGGATCGATCGGTGGATTGGTGACCTGAGCAAACTGCTGGCGAAAATAGTCGGTCACCGGGCGGATCTTATGCGACAGCACGGCCATCGGGGTGTCATCGCCCATCGAGCCCACAGCTTCCTGACCGGTTTCGGCCAACGGTCGAATCACCTGATCGCGCTCTTCGTAACTAACTTGGAAGAGCTTCTGATAGGCCTGCACCTCATCTGGATTCATCGAGGAGCCATCGCCCTCTTCGGCCAATTCAAAGCGGCTGCGCAAGCGCACGGCGTTTGCCTTGAGCCAGTCTTTATAAGGTGCCGCCTTCTTGAGGCGATTATCGATGGTGTCGGTTTCTAGGAACTCTCCGGTCAGCGTATCGATGGCTAGAATTCGACCCGGGCCCACGCGCCCCTTAGCGACCACATCTTCCGGCTTGTATTGAAAGGTGCCCACTTCCGAGGCCAAGGTGATATAACCATTTTTGGTAATCACCCAGCGCGCCGGCCGCAGTCCATTTCGATCGAGCAGGCAAACGGCATAGCGACCGTCAGTCAAAACGATACCCGCCGGGCCGTCCCACGGCTCCATATGCATGGAGTTAAATTCATAAAAGGCTTTGAGCTCGGCATCCATATGCTCGACGTTATGCCAAGCGGGCGGAATCATCGTGCGGCAGGCACGAAACAGGTCCATGCCACCGAGCAGCATTAGCTCGAGCATGTTGTCCATGCTGGAGGAATCCGACCCGGTGGTATTAACCAACGGCTGCAGGTCCTCCAGATGCGGAATATTGTCATTGGCAAACTTACTAACGCGCGCGCGCGCCCAGTTGCGGTTACCGGAAATAGTGTTGATTTCGCCATTGTGCGCAAGCAGTCGAAAGGGCTGCGCCAGCGGCCACTTGGGCAGGGTATTGGTGGAGAAGCGCTGGTGAAAAACACAGATACCGGTTTCCAGCTTCTCATCGGCCAGGTCGGGATAAAAGCTCGGCAGATCGACCGGCATCACCAGCCCCTTATAGGACACCACGGTGTGCGACAAGGAACAGATATAGAATTCTTCATCCGCAACCATGGCCTGCTCGGCCTTACGTCGGGCGGTATAGAGCTTGACCGGCAACTCTTCTTGGCTGGTGCCGGTAACAAACACCTGTTGAATATCGGGTAGGCAATCGATTGCCATCGGTCCGCAGACCTGGGTATCGATCGGTACCGAGCGCCAACCGACTACGGTCAATTGTTGGGCGAGTAAACTGGCTTCCAGGGCCTGCTTGCCCGCGGCATTTTTGGCAGTATCCTGGCTCAAAAAGACCATGCCGACCGCGAAATGTTCGCCCAGATCCACTTGGAACTGCTGCCAAGCCTTTTCGGCGAAGAATGTCTTGGGCATCTGGATCAGCAAACCACAGCCATCACCGGTTTTACCGTCGGCGGCGATGCCACCGCGGTGCGTCATACAGGTAAGCGATTCGATTGCGGTCTGCAACAGGTGATGGCTCTGCTCACCTTGCATATGGGCAATCAGGCCGAAGCCACAGTTGTCACGAAATTCCGCCGGATTGTATAGACCTTGACTCATATCGACCCTCTTCTTTCCTGATTTGACAGCTACGGCCATTGCTCCGAGGGGCAAGCCACTCATACACAACCGCTAAACATCATAAGATTGATACCATTGAGTCTAATATTGACTTGGCGCGAAAAATATTTATAACGGTATATTAAGAGGGTATTTTTATCTTGAGGCCTACTATGAAAGGGTTTTGACAGGATGAGGGAGGGGCTAAACCCGGCTATGCTGGGCTAGCCCTCAAGGCAGTAATGCTTGCCCGAACGAGCGCGGGACCTGCGCGGGGCTAGCGAACCGCTTCGGTCCGAATTGACTTAAAGGTCCGAATCCAGGGTGTTTGATCCTTAAATATCGCGGGCAGCCCTGCTGTAGCCTGCAGCGCCGCTTCCTTGGTATCAAATTGGCCATGAATTAAGATAAACCAGGCCTTGCCCTTGTGCACCGACTCAACGATATCGACTGACTCTAACGCAGCAAACTGGGGTAGCAGCTGTTCCAGCATGGTCCTGTCGCGCACCCCGATCAGTTGCTGGGTAAAGGCCTCCGGAGCGCCATTCGTTAAAAGCCGCGCCTTGGCCGGTGCCGCAGCGACCTTAGTAACGCTCACCGGTACTTTAACCGACTGGGGTTCGGCCGACGGCACCACAGCCTTGGGCAGTTCGACTATCTTAGCGGCTTGCGGCGCCTCGGGGGCTACAGGCGCGAGTATCGTCGTGTCCGCTAGGGCTATGGGCGTTTCGAGCAGTGCGACCGGCTCCTCCTTTGCGACCAGGTTCTGCTGCTTGGCCTCAACGCTTGCAACCGCCTCGGCGAGTTTCTTCTCCACCGCCGACATCGGCTGCACAGCGACGGGAACGATGGTGACGACCTCACGCTCGCCAACACTTTCATTATAGACATAGGCAATAACGACGAGCACCACGGCGGCCAACCCGGCCATCACATGGGTGAAAGGAAATGAACGACCCTTTTCGCCAGTCTTAAAGGTGGTACTGATCAGGTAGTCGCGCGCCAATTCATTCAGCCGATCGGGCAAGCCACCCGCCATCTGATTCAAACGGTGAATATCCTTAACACCGATGGGCACGCCGGAGACATTGCCGGCGCCAATCAGTCGATCCTTGATGTACTGCTCGGCCGCGGTGTCATTGAACCTTTCGAGCGGATGCGCATACCAATCGTCTTCATCGAGCGGTGCGACGAAATCATCGAGACTGTTACATAACCAGAGTTGACGCACACGCGACTCTAATGCCTCGCCGGTACCGCGTAACAACTTTAATTTAGCTAAGATATCGACCGGCAGACGGTCGGCAAATTGGATAACAATCAGAAAGGACTCGTCGTTGTGGGTGCGGGCTGCGGTAATCTCAATAATTCGTTGCAACAATTCATCGGCGTCGGCGTCGAGCCGCAAGCCAAGACCCAGCTGGCCAACTATTTCGCGCAGTAGATCGACCAGGGAATCGGTCTCCGACCCATCGATCCAGGCAACACGCCAATGCTCTTCGAGCATTTTTAGCACCTGTTGTGCCAACATTCGCTTGCCCGTACCCGCCTGCCCCAGGACTAAGCTGTCCTGATGACTGTAGGTAAGTAAATGCCGAATGGTTTCAGCCGTTTCGTAACGCCCACCAGCACCACTGAACACCATGGCGTCCACCAGCGCACCAAAGGGGTCGTGTTGAAGATGGTACATTGACTGCATTCGTTCTGTTTGTTCCGACATGTCCACCGCTTCTGCCCTCAGTTTCACGTCGGTTCATTTAAACGACAAAAGGTCTGGCTGTCTAGTTGCTTGGACGACTATCCGTCACAAAAAGCGGCTAAAGTGTCTTTTAATGCGGAGGGGTCGAATTCTGCCGTCAGAAAACCATCACCCAGGGCCCGGACTAAGACCAAGCGCAGGGTTCCGGCGTCGACCTTCTTATCGCGATACATGGCGGTCAGAAAGGAATCTACGGTCATTTTGTCCGGAGCCTGTATCGGCAGACCGGCCTGCTCGACCAGGTGAATAATACGTTCGGCCAGCGCGGGTTCGATCAGACCCAGACGGCTCGACAGGTCGGTCGCCATCACCATGCCCACGGCGACGGCCTCGCCATGCAACCATTGGCCGTAGCCCATGGTTGTTTCGATGGCATGGCCGAAGGTATGACCAAAATTCAAGATAGCACGCAGCCCCTGCTCGGTTTCATCCTGGGCGACCACAGAGGATTTGATCGCACAGGAGCCGGAAATAACCTCAATCAGCGCACTCATATCGAGCGCGAAAATGTCCGCGAGTCGGGTCTCGAGCATGGCGAAATAGTCCGCCCCCTGAATCACGCCATGTTTGATCACCTCGGCAAAACCGGCCGCGAACTCATTCTTCGGCAGCGTCGACAGGGTACTGGGATCAATAAAGACCGCGAGCGGCTGTTTAAAGGCACCGATCATATTCTTACCCAAGGGATGATTCACACCGGTCTTACCACCCACCGATGAGTCAACTTGGGACAGCAGGGTGGTCGGTATCTGGACAAAATCAACACCGCGTTGATAGCTAGCCGCCGCAAAGCCGGTCATATCACCGACGACCCCGCCACCCAGGGCCACCAAGACCACCTTACGACTGAAGTTTTGCGCCAACAACTCATCGTAGATAAGATCTAAGGTCGCGAGATTTTTATATTGTTCGCCATCGGGCAGGATCACGGCGGCTACTTGTTTGCCGCTCGCCCGTAAGGGCGCCATAACGCGCTCAAGATACAGCGGGGCAATGGTGTCGTTGGTGACGATGAGGATTTCTTGTTGGGTCAGAGTCGCCTGCAGCAGACGCTGGTCCGATAGGCAGGGGCCGATATGGATAGGGTAACTGCGGTCACCGAGTTCAACTTGATAGGTTTTCATTTTAGATTTCATCTAGAAAATTGAGAATTTCGTGGACCACCAGCTTGGGCGGCTTGCCATTAGTGTCGACCGTCAAACGGCCACTCTGTTGATAGAGCGGATTGCGCAGTGCCGCCATCGCCACCAACACGGGTTCAGGATTGCCGGTCTGCAAGAGGGGCCGGTTTTTGTCTTTTGCGGTCCGCTCCAATTGTTGCTCGATCGACGTCTCTAGATAGATGATTCGATCGGACATCGCCAACATGTTGCGATTTTCCGGCCGCAATATACAGCCACCGCCGGTGGCGATGATCTGCGCAGGGGTATCGAGGATAAATTCCAGAGACTGAGTTTCGCGCTCACGAAACCCTTCTTCACCTTCAATATCAAATATCCAGGCAATAGAGGCTCCGGCTCGCTCTTCGATGAGCCGATCCAGGTCGACAAATTCGAGCGCCAACTGTTCTGATAATAGCCGGCCAATGGTGCTTTTGCCCGCACCCATCGGCCCGATAAGTATTATATGCTGTGTTGATTCCATCAGTTTGAGACAAGACCCTCTTCAACCAATCTGGGTGTGATAAATATTAACAGTTCGGATTTTTCATCCGAACTAATAGTCCGTTTGAACAGATAGCCGATAAACGGCAAATCGCCCAGAATCGGTGTTTTTTGGGTGCTGGTGCTTTTTTCAACCCGATAGACTCCGCCCAATACCAGAGTCGCGCCGTTTTCCACCAAAACTTGGGTGGTCACCGAATTGGTATCGATCGCGACCAATCCCTCTGAGGCTTCCGGTGGTGAGATGGAATCCTGGTTTACCGTTAAGTTCAACACAACCCTATTGTCGGGCGTAATCTGGGGCGTTACCTCGAGCTTTAAGCCCGCTTCGATCAACTTGCCCAGAATAGCGACATTTTGACCGGAAAAGATAGTCGCCTGCTGACCATCGGAGGTAATAACCTTAGGTTGTGATATCACTTCAGCCTGGCCCAAGCTCTCCAGAGCGGTAATTTCCAAGTCCAAATTAAACAGCCCGCGCAGAAAGCCTACCGCCAACGATCCGGTATTTTGCTCTAACGGCAAGTTAACCGCCAGTGCGTCCGGAAAAGATGTCGTCGCACCGGCACTGTTTATCGACGTCACGTTTTGCTCGAGTGACCCACTAGCGACGAAGGTTGAGCCGAGTGCGTTTTGCGTCAGCGCTCCACCCCAACGAATCCCCATGCCTTCGCCGACCGAGGTGCGCGCCGTCACGATGCGCGCTTCAATTAATACCTGGCGGACCGGAACATCAAATATCGCGATGGCCTGGCGTATGTCTTCCAGATTCACCCCGGTATCGGTAATGATCAGGGTATTGGTGCGTTCATCTACCGCAACCGAGCCCCGTTTCGATAAAAAGCCATTGGCGCTCGTGGTCGTGGTGACGGGATCTTCACCGGTACTCGACTCCGTTACCGAACTGGTGGTGACATTCGACTGAATAATAGCAGCCAAATCAGTCGCCTTGGCATAATTAATTTGCACATATTCGGTCCGCAAGGGGGCCAATCGTTCGGCCTGATCTCGCGCCGTCAGCTCCAACCGCTCTTGTTCTGCCAGCTCTGCGGCCGGGGCCACCAACAAAACATTACCGTTTTGCCGCTTATCCAGACCATTGGTCTTGAGCACTAGATCCAAGGCTTGGTCCCATGGAACATTATTTAACCTTAGGGTAATGCTGCCGCTGATTGAATCCGATGCAACCAGATTTATGCCGACGTAGTTGGCGATAATCTGCAATACATCTCGGACTTCGATATCTTGGAAATTCAACGACAGCTTATCACCATTGTAGGGGAATTTCTCTTTCAGCCGCGCCTCAGACTCCGCCTCGGTGAGCTGATTGACCTCAACCGTCATGCTGTTGTCCGACTGATAGGCTAGATAGTCGTAGTCACCATCGACTTCTAAGCGGATTAACACGCCGTTGTCTTCGTTATAAACATTAATAAAGTGCACGGCCGTGGCAAAATCGACGACGTCCAGCCGGCGACGTAATTCAGGGGGCACTTCGAAGTCTTCCACCCGGATCATAATATTGCCACCCTGCTCGAACACCGAGGCATTGGCCGCCGAACTGGCAAACTCGACCACCACCTGCCCGGCACCGGTTTCGGTGCGGCGAAAATCGACATTCTTGATTTCATTGGCCACCGTTGCAGTGCGTTGCGAGCTCATTGGGGTGCTGACATTGGTCTCAGGCGAACTAACAAGAGCATTGGTCTTTTGCTCCGCCAAGGCCGCCACCCCTTCGCCAATAAAAATCGACACCACATTGCCGTTCACGGTCGAGGCATAGCTCACCAGCTTGGTTAGGCTAAAGACCACGCGGGTCCGCCCACCGGTATCCAGGATCGCCGCATTGCGGGTATTACCGCTGCTGATCTGAATATACTTCTCGGCCAGCTTGCTCTGAGTGTCCGCAAAATCTAACGAAATTCGTGCGGGGCTCTCGATGCTGTAGCCCACCGGATCCGGCGCAGCGCCGTCAAAGGTAAGGAGTATCTGGGTGCGGTCCCCAGATAGGGACGACACCTCAAAATCGGTTAAATTAACCGCAAATGCATGGGTCGCAAATAGTACAGCGAAGAAAATTGAAACCTGCTTCATTTTTTGTTGCACCTTCACAATGATCACCTCAAGACGCTGTTTTATTGATCCAACCCGACAAGAATCAAAACCCTTGGGCGCTCGACCCAGTTTTCTTTTCCAGTTGGCACTATTTCTATTAGATCAATTTGAGTTTCGCTAATTTCTATAATTCGACCGAAGTTACGACCTAAATAATTCCCAGCCTTTACCCGGTGTACTTCACCCTGACCATCTTTGACTAGGGCCCAGAGCGTGACGTCGTCGGTATAGCCCGAGAGGGTGCCGACCATGGCAATGTTCTCAATACGAAAGGTTTCTAAATACTCCTTTACCCGCAGCTGATCCGGCCGAATATTGCTTCTCGGTGCGCTTTTCTCTTCCTGTATCAATTCCACCGGCCGAGGCACCTCAAAGGGGGAGCGCTTACTGCTCGCCGTATAGGAGACAAAGTCCGGCGCTAAAAATACCGGCGGCGGTTCGATGGCGCCTTTGGGCTTGGCATCCTGCTCCTGCACGAAGGCCTTCAGGTCGGTCAAGGGGTCGGTGCGCACACAAGCCACCGTTAACGCCGATGCCATCAGCACCAGGAACATCCGGCTGGCGTGATTGCGTAGATACGGATTCATCGCTCATCCCCTTTGTAGCGGTAGGTCTTGGCCTCGATAGTCATCATCAAGGGCGCCTCCCCTTCCGCATCCGACCGATTGGCAGCCCCTTTGATGCTAAAGTTGTGCAGGGTCACGATTCGGGGAATGGCCGACATCGAGCTGACAAAGTTACCCATCTCATGGAACGAACCGCGCACCGTGATAGCAATCGGCGTTTCTATATAAAATTCCTGAGTGATATCGGCGCTAGGCGTTATCTTGTCGATTTCCAGTCCGCTTTGAGTGCCGGTGGTGCTGATATCATCGAGTAGGCCAGGCATCTCAGAGTCATCGGGCAATTGCGATAAGAGTGTGCCAAAGGTTTCCTCCATTTCGACCAACTGCAGCTTAAAGGCGTCTAGGTTAGCCACCTGGAACGATTTACTTTGATATTGCTGCTTCAAAGTGGGCTCCTTGGCCAGCGCGCCCTGGAAGCGAACCTTGGAGTCCTTTACCGCAAACCAATAAAAACCGAAGACGATGAGCACACTGATTAACACCAGGGTGGCTAATTTAATCGCCAAGGGCCATGAGCCCATATTGTTGAAATCGGGGTTTTGGTAGTCAAAATTCTCCTGTTTGAAGCCGTCGAGAAATTCCTTCATTTTCATGACTGCACCTCCTCCTCTTTTAGAGGATTGACCCGATTGACCCGCACGTTGAATTTATGACCGATCACTTCCTGGCCATCCTTGATCGACTCCATACCCATCATAAAGGCGGCATCAAACCAGGGAGAGGTGTCCAAATTACGCAAGAAGTCGGAGATACTGACAGTTTTATCGGCTCGGGCGGCAATGGTAATGGTACTGCCCGCTGACGCGAGATCGAGAAAATACACGCCCTCCGGAGTAGCATTGACCAGCTCTTCGAATATATGCACGATAATCGGCCGATCGCCCTGCAGGCTTTGAATCACACTCATCCGTTCGATCAGTTGCGCGCGTTGTTGGCGCAGGGATTGGATTTCTTGGATCTTAGAGTCCAAATCCGTAATCCGACTCTCGAGGTAGGCATTGCGGGCGCTCTGAAAATCGATTTGCCCCTGAACCGTTTGATTCCAGTACCAGCCGCCAGCCGCCGCGACCACGGCAATGCCGGCGAGTACGGTGACGAATTGACTCTGTCGCGCCTTGCGGCGCTCTTCGCGCCAAGGACGTAGATCAATATTTGCCATCTTGAAAGCTCCTCAGCGCCAAACCGCAAGCAATCATCATCGCTGGCGCATCATTGGTCAGATTCGCAGCATTGACCTTGCCCGATAGCGTCATATTCGCAAAGGGGTTAGCAACCAGGGTATTGGTGCCGATTTTCTCCTGTACACGCTGCGCGAGGCCTGGGATAGAGGCGGTACCACCGGCTAAAATAATATAATCGACATCGTTGTATTGGGAGGCTGCAAAGAAGAATTGCAACGAGCGGCTAACCTGCTGCACGACCGCCTCCTTAAAGGGCTCCAACACTTCGCCGCGGTAGTCATCGGGCAAACCGCCCTGCTTTTTCGCCAAACCGGCCTCGGCTTGGGTCATGCCATAGCGGCGCATGATTTCTTCGGTGAGCTGTTTGCCACCGAACAACTGCTCGCGGGTGTAGATGATCTTACTGTCGTTTATGACACTGAGCGTGGTCATGGTGTGACCCACGTCGACGATGGCAACGGTGATACCCTCCTGGCTGTGCCGCAGTTGAGGCATCATCAGGGTATAGGCCCGCTCCAAGGCGAAGGCCTCAACATCGACCGCGACACAGTTCAGATTCGCAATGCCTAAGGCCGTTTCTCGGTATTCGACATTTTCTTTTCGGCAAGCCGCTAGTAGGACGTCAACCAGATTGTCCCCCTTGGATGAGACGCCCTGAACTTCAAAGTCGATCGCGACCTCATCGAGCGGATAGGGGATGTATTGATCTGCTTGAACCTGGATATCGGACTCCATCTGTTCGTCGCTGAGACCGGCACTCATTTCAATGATTTTGGTGATCACTGAGGACCCGGCGACCGCGACGGCGGCATCGGTTAACTTAGTGCGCGACTTGGATTTCAGCTTTTCAATGGCCTCGCCAACGCTGGCCTCGTCGTTGATGTTTTTCTCGACCACTGCGTTGTCGGGCAGCGGTTCCACCGCATAAGCTTCAATTCGATACCCATCACCTGAACGACTCAGCTCCATTAACTTCACCGAAGTGGAACTAATGTCGATGCCAAGCAACCTTTTCTGCTTCTTTTTAAATAAGGAGGCCACCGATAATTCCCTTTTATAACATGCACTTACGTGCACTTATTAGTTTTTACATTAAATATTACATATCACTCTAGACCAATCCGCAATGTATAAAAAACTCGAATTTAAGCTTATAATCCACACTTGGTGTCGAATGTTTGGCGTAACTTGTTAATTTTCTTGGAAAATTATGAACTTCATTGGTAAATCAATACGTTTTCTAATATGGGCACTTTTTGCTTCGATTTGCGGCACAGTTCTCATTTCCGCCAGCATGTATCTCTACTTGTCTCCGGCGCTGCCCAATGTCCAGACTTTGAAGGACTTCAAACTGCAAACACCCATGCGGGTGCTCAGCGCTGATGGACAACTTATCGCAGAGTATGGAGAAAAGCGTAGATCACCTTTGACCTATCAACAAGTTCCGCCCCGCTTTGTCCAAGCGCTGATCGCGATCGAAGATAAGCGCTTTGAAGAGCATCGCGGGGTGGATCCGATTCGCTTTAGCCGGGTTGTGCTTGACTTGCTGATTACCGGCGATCGGGAGGGTGCCGGCGGCTCTACCCTGACTCAGCAGGTCGCGCGCAACTACTTTCTCACTCAGCAAAAGACTTTCACGCGTAAGTTCACGGAAATACTGCTGGCCCTAAAGATGGAAAGTGAACTGTCTAAGTCTGAAATTTTCGAGCTCTATATCAATAAACATTTCCTCGGATACCGTTCTTATGGCATTCAGGCCGCGGCAACCGTCTATTACGGCCGAGACATCAACGACCTGACACTGCCGCAACTAGCGATGATTGCCGGCTTACACCAGGCGCCCTCGAGCGCCAACCCGATCGCCAACAAACAGCGCGCCAAGAAGCGACGCAATGCCGTTTTATCCGCCATGCGGGTGAATCAATTTATCACCGACAGCGAATATCAAAGCGCCATTGAAGCGCCTATTACGGCAACCTATCATGGTAATAATCCGGAGTTTGAGGCCTTCTATTTGGCTGAGATGGTGCGCGCTGAGATGGTGGAACGGTTCGGCTTGGCCGCCTACGATGACGGCTATACGGTCTATACCACGGTCAATAGCGACCTGCAGAAGGCAGCCAATCGCGGTGTACGCAAGTCGCTGGTCGATTACTCCCGGCGCCATGGCTATCTTGGCCCAGAGCAACACCTGAGCGGTCAGGATCCCAGTCAACAGGTCGATATGGCCGGGCTGAACGAGCTCTATCCACGCGGCGGTCTGGTGCCCGCGCTCGTGGTACCAGGTGACGAATTGGGTTTGTACGTTATTCCCAAGGGCGAAACCACCCCGGTCTTGTTGCCTATGGCGGATCTGAGCTGGGCACGTAAGCGCATCAAGGTGGATGAGAAGGGGCCGGCGATCAAGGTGCCTGAGGATGTTGCGGTGCCCGGAGATATAGTCCGCCTGGAAGCCACCGGGCAAGGCTGGCAACTGGCTCAAATCCCCTTTGTACAAGGCGCCTTGGTGGCGCTCGCGCCGCTTGATGGCAGCGTCCAAGCACTTGTGGGTGGCTTTGACTATCAGCTATCCAAATTCAACCGCGCCGTGCAGTCCAATCGTCAGCCGGGATCGAACTTCAAACCCTTCGTCTACAGTGCCGCCTTGGACAAGGGATATACCCCGGCGACCATTGTCAACGACGCACCCATCGTGCGCTCGGACTCCACCCTAGAAGGTGTCTGGCGACCGAAAAATTCTGGCGACCGTTACCTTGGCCCCATTCCCTTGCGCCAGGCTTTATATCAGTCGCGTAATCTCTCTAGCATCCGAGTTCTGGACGATATCGGCATTCGCTATACCCGTGATTATATCAGTCGGTTCGGCTTCGATAGCGAGCGACTGTCAAATGATATGACTCTGGTGTTAGGTAGTACCGCCATGTCGCCGATGGAGATAGCCACCGGCTACGCCGTTTTTGCTAATGGCGGCTATCAGGTTGAACCCTATTTTATCGATCGAATCGAAGACTCTAATGGCAACATCGTCTTTCAGGCCAACCCGGCGATCGTCTGTCGCGGTTGCCCCGAGGCGCCCAATGTTTTTGCGCCGGCCGACTCCAGCCAAAGCACGGCCATCGATATCCAGCCCCTTGCCCTGAACGTTGATGAAGGTTCGGCCAGCGCGCCGTCGGTGCCGATTGCGGTGAAGCGTTACGCGCCTCAAGTGGTGTCACCGCAGACGGCCTTTCTGATCGACTCCATGCTCAAGGATGTGGTCTTGCTCGGCACGGCTCGGGCGGCAAAACGCGCCTTGCCGCGTGACGATCTAGCGGGCAAAACCGGCACCACCAACGACGCGGTGGATGCCTGGTTTACCGGTTATAACGGCGATTATGTGGCCTCAACCTGGGTCGGTTTCGACTCGAATACGTCGCTTGGCTACAACGAGTTCGGTGGCAAGGCGGCACTGCCTGGGTGGATTGAATTTATGACCGTGGCCCTGGCCAATAGACCGAGCAATAACCTGCCGCAACCGGTCGGTATTGTGCAAGTACGGATCGACCCGAAGACCGGTTTGCTGGCAACACCGAACACCAAGGATGCCCGCTTTGAGTTCTTTAAGGCCGACAATGTGCCCACAACCTTCACCAGTACTACGCTCAATATTGACTTCAGCGTTGAGCAACAGGCACCCACGACGGCGCTCGACGGCCAGGCCGACGACTCGCCTGAGATACTTTTTTAACGGCGGGAGGCATTAATTGCAGGCAAAAAAAACCCGCCGGTTGGCGGGTTTTTTTGCGTCTAGACCGGGCCTTTAGGCTGTTACTTTGGCCTTGTCTTCTTCAGTTACTTCTTTCATCGATAACTTAACTCGACCGCGGGCGTCGACGTCCAATACCTTAACGTAGACCTCTTCCCCTTCTTTGATCTTGTCGGACACCTTCTCTACACGCTCTGCAGCGATCTGAGAAATGTGCACCAGGCCATCTTTACCCGGCAAGAAGGTTACGAAGGCACCAAAGTCGGCCAGTCGTGCAACCTTACCGAGGTAGACCGTACCGATCTCAGGCTCAGAGGTAATGGCCAAGATACGATCACGGGCCGCGTTGGCCGCTTCCTTGGTCGGCGCATAGAGACGAATAGAGCCGTCATCCTGGATATCGACCTGCGCGCCAGTCTCTTCAACGATGGAGCGAATCATCGCGCCGCCCTTGCCGATTACGTCGCGAATCTTGTCCTGATCGACCCGCATGGTCTGCATGGTCGGGGCATTATCGGGCAGTTCTGGACGCGCATAGCCAATGACCTGGGCCATCTCGCGGAGAATATGCAGACGCGCTTCCATGGCTTGCTCGAGCGCAATTTCCATAATCTGTTCGGTAATGCCATGGATTTTAATGTCCATCTGCAGCGCCGTAATACCGTTTTCGGTACCAGCAACCTTAAAGTCCATATCACCCAAGTGATCTTCATCGCCCAAGATGTCGGTCAATACGGTGAACTGATCACCCTCTTTGACCAGACCCATGGCGATACCGGCCACCGGGAACTTAACCGGCACGCCAGCGTCCATCAGGGCCAGAGACGCACCACAGACGGATGCCATTGATGACGAACCATTGGATTCGGTAATCTCAGACACGACTCGTACAGTGTATGGAAAATCGTCGATCGACGGCATCATGGCCAAAACGCCACGTTTAGCCAACCGACCATGACCGATCTCACGACGACCAATGCCACCCATACGACCGGCTTCGCCGACGCTGAACGGAGGAAAGTTATAATGCAGCATGAAGTTGTCGGTCACAGTACCGGCCAACATGTCTTCCATCTTACCGTCACGCAACGTACCTAGCGTCGCGGTGACCAAAGCCTGGGTTTCGCCTCGGGTAAACAGAGCCGAGCCGTGGGCCCCGGGCAGTACATCGATCTCAACCTTGATCGGACGAACGGTCTTGCCGTCTCGGCCATCGATACGCGGGTGACCATCGACGATGCGCTTACGCACGGTAGCCTTTTCAATTTTGCTGAACATGGCGCTGACCGACTCTTTCGAGGTTTCGCCATCCGCGCTGGCTAAGGATTCGATAGCCTCGGCACGCAGAGCAGATAGGGCGGTGTAACGCACCATCTTGTCGGCCACCTGATAGGCGTCAGAAATACGCGCGGTAAAGGCGTCAGCGACTTTGGCTTTCAGCTCAACGTTCTCAACAGCAGGCTGCCAATCCCAGCTTGGCTTGCCGTTTTCGGCGGCAAAGGCTTTGATCGCTGTGATCGCGGTTTGAAATTCTTCATGCGCGAACAATACCGCACCCAACATCTGATCTTCAGACATTTCTTGGGCTTCCGATTCAACCATCAAGACCGCATCTTCGGTACCGGCAACAACCATGTTCAAACGCGAACCGAGCAGCTCTTCGTAGGTCGGGTTGAGCTGGTAGCCGTTGGCATCGGTGTAGGCAACGCGCGCGGCGCCAATAGGACCACTGAATGGAATGCCAGAGATGGCCAAGGCCGCCGAGGTCGCCAGCATAGCAGCGATATCCGGGTCATCGGTCTTGTTGGCCGACAGGACGTTGATAACAACCTGCACCTCATTCATAAAGCCCTTAGGGAACAAGGGCCGAATTGGACGGTCGATCAGACGCGAGGTCAGAGTTTCTTTTTCGGACGGACGACCTTCGCGCTTCAGGTAACCACCGGGAATGCGACCAACTGCATAGTGCTTTTCTTGGTAATGCACGGACAGCGGGAAGAAATCCTGGCCCGGTTTGGCCGAGTCGGTGGCCACAACAGTCGCCAGCACGATGATGTCACCAATGGTACACAAAGCCGCGCCGGTGGCCTGGCGGGCAATACGACCGGTTTCCAGGGTGACGTTCTTGCCACCAAAGGTAAAGGTGGTGGTTTTCGGGATAAGTTCAAGCACGGTAATTTCCTCGTAGAGACGGTAACAACGATGCTTCTATCACTGCGCTGGAGGGTATCGCAAGATGCTCAAGCACACTGATAGAAGCCCCAATGCAATACTGGGCGGTAATCGTTGTTAGGCCGTTTTTTATGGGTGGAGTCAATATAGAAGTCGTAGCAATGGCAGTCAACAAGGTCGTCGGCAGCCGAAAATGACAAAAGGCCCCATTGGGGGCCCTTTTTAGAGAACGCGGTCTTATCGACGTAGGCCGAGACGCTTGATCAAGGTTGCGTAACGAGTAACATCTTTGCTCTTCAAGTAATCCAACAGCTTACGACGCTGGTTTACCATCCGTATCAAGCCACGACGCGAATGGTGGTCTTTCGCATGTTCCTTGAAGTGAGACTGCAAGGTCTCGATGTTGATCGTTAACAGAGCGACCTGAACTTCAGGAGAACCTGAATCACCTTCGCTTTGACCGTATTCTTTGACAATTTCTGCTTTCTTTTCGACGCTTAATGCCATCGTTTAGTTACTCCATGAATGTGCTATTGATAGAAAATGCTAGCCGTGCACATTAACAGCTGCATTCCTGTCATCATCGACCAGACTGATGAACGGTGGAAATTATACACGAGGGCTGAACACGAACCAACCTCTTAAACATCTGCCCGAGCAATTAGCCGTTCAGGCTGCAGCCGGCCCACGTCAGAGACTTGCCCGACACCCAAGAAATCCTGATCCGGGCCATAGACCCGGGCCTGACCCGGCGCATGATCGGTCTGCACGTCATTGCCATTGGAGAAATACTTGGCCCGATCCGCCGTCAATTGGATCACCGGCAGATCGATCAGTAGCTGGTCGATCGAGATCAATAGCTGATCCATCTCATCGATAGCACCGCGCTCTTGCAGCTCGATCAGGGCGTCCAAACTGATCGCTTGGGCGATATTAAACTGGCCGTGCTCCGTGCGGCGCAACGCAGTAACGTGCGCAACCGTGCCCAATGCAACGCCAATATCGGCCACCAAGGTACGAATATAAGTACCCTTGGAGCACTTTACTTCTAGGCTAAGGTCAGGACTGGCCCAAGCGTTCAGGCGGTTCTCGAAGATGCTCACCGGACGCGCCGTCAATTCAATTTCGATGCCCGCACGCGCCAACTCATAGAGCTTCTTACCATCGCGTTTTAGGGCCGAATACATCGGTGGAATCTGTTCGATCGGGCCGACAAAACGATCTCTCAGGACGGCCTCAATGTCGGCGGCACTCAGCTCCGGAACCGCAGCGGTGGCAATGATCTGCCCTTCGGCGTCGAGCGTGTCGGTGGCGATACCGAGTAGACCCGTGGTCAAATAACGCTTATCGGCATCGAGTAGAAATTGGGTGAACTTGGTTGCCTCGCCGAAACAGATCGGCAGCAGGCCAGTAGCCAAGGGATCAAGCGCACCGGTATGACCGGCCTTCTGCGCCTGGTATAGCCAACGTACCTTTTGCAACAGTGCATTGGAGGAAAAGCCGTGCGGCTTGTCGACTAGGAGCACACCGTTGAGTGGGCGCCCTTTGCGGCGTCGAGCCATCTTTATTCTTCCTCTTCGGACGCCTGGGAGCGCAACGTGTCTTCTGATACGGCACGGTCGATCAGCGCCGATACCTTGGACCCGGAGTCAATAACCGCGTCGTAATGGAACCGGAGCATCGGTATTACCCGCAGACTGAGCCCGTGAGCCAAACGCGTGCGCATAAATCCCGCCGCATTATTGAGTACCTTCTGCTGCTCGATGCGGGTCTTCGCTTGGGCTTCTTCGTCCGCCTGCGGGCCAAAGGCCATGCAGGTAAAGTAGATCTCGGCATAGGACAGGTCGGTTGACACCTTGACGTCATTGACCGTGACCATACCGACCCGAGGGTCCTTCACTTCTTGTTGGATTATCTTAGACAGATCGCGTTGAATCTGATCCCCAATTTTCCGAATGCGGCTCATATTACTGGCCATATCACACCTCTCTAAAACGAAAAAAACCGGCCAGCCGCGAGGCCTGGCCGGTTTCTATTTATTACTGCAATTAGTCGTCGATGGTACGGGCGACTTCACGGATATCAAACACTTCAATCTTGTCATCGACCTGGACGTCGGTGTAGTTCTTCACACCGATACCACATTCCATACCCTGACGAACTTCCTGGACATCGTCTTTAAAGCGCCGCAACGACTCGAGCTCGCCTTCATAGATCACGACCTCTTCACGCAACACACGGATCTTCTTGCTACGATGCACAGAGCCATCGATAACCATACAACCGGCTATCTGACCGTATTTGGGTGAATTAAAGATGTCACGCACAACCGCTAGGCCGACGAACTCTTCACGCAATTCAGGTGACAACATGCCGTTCAATGCCGCTCGGACATCATCGATCAGGTCGTAGATAACGTTGTAGTATCGTAAATCCAAACCACCGCGTTCGATAACTTCTCGGGCATTGCCGGTCGCACGAACGTTGAAGCCGAACACTACCGCATGAGCGCTGATAGCCAGATTGGAATCGGACTCGGAGATAGCGCCAACACCACTGGACACTATATTAACCTTAACCTCGTCGTTACCCAGCTTGAGCAATGAACCGGTTATGGCTTCCAACGAACCGCGGACATCCGCCTTCAGGACGACGTTGAGCACTTTGCGCTCGGAACCGTCCATGTTGGCAAACAATGCATCCAGCTTTGCAGCCTGCTGCAAGGAATGTATCGCGCCTTTGGTGCGCGAGTAGCGCAGGTTAGCAACATCGCGTGCAGCCCGTTCGTTCTCGGCAACAACAAACTCATCACCGGCATTGGGCGTACCGTTCAGGCCCAGCACTTCAACTGGAATCGACGGTCCTGCTTGATCAGCCGGCTTACCGGTCTCGTCAAGCAGGGCACGTACCCGACCGTAAAAGGAACCGGCCAAGATAACATCACCGCGCTTCAATAAACCCGACTGCACCAGGACGGTAGCAACCGCGCCACGTCCTTTGTCCAGGCTGGATTCGATAACCACGCCTTTACCAGGACCGGTGTGGTGAGCTCGCAATTCCAGCAATTCAGCTTGAAGTGACACGGCTTCTAGCAATTCGTCGATGCCTAGACCCGAATGGGCCGACACTTGGATAAATTGCGTATCACCGCCCCACGATTCCTGAATAACACCGTGCTGCGAGAGCTCGTTGATCACGCGTTCCGGATCAGCGCTTTCTTTATCCATCTTGTTGATCGCGACCACGATCGGCACGCCGGCTGCACGCGCATGTGTTACCGCTTCGATCGTCTGAGGCATAACCCCATCATCGGCGGCGACCACCAAGATAATAACATCGGTCGCCTTGGCGCCACGGGCACGCATGGCGGTAAAGGCCGCGTGTCCTGGTGTATCCAAGAAGGTAATCATGCCGCGGGCAGATTCCACATGGTAAGCACCAATATGCTGAGTAATACCGCCTGACTCGCCGGCCGTAACTCGAGACTTACGGATAAAGTCGAGCAAGCTGGTTTTACCATGGTCGACGTGACCCATTACCGTGACGACCGGTGCACGAGGACCGACCTCGCCACTGTAGGTAACTTCCATCATGGTATCTTCGAGCAGGTTATCGTTAACAATAAGGTATTTGTGACCCATTTCTTCGGCGATTAAAATGGCCGTATCCTGATCAAGCGGCTGATTCACCGTCGCCATCACACCCATCTTAAACAACATCTTGACCACATCGGCCGACTTAACGGCCATCTGTTGGGCCAATTCGCCAACGGTGATGCTTTCACCAATTTCCACGACACGAATAACTGGCGCCGTCGGTTTTTCGAACTGGTGCTCAAGATTCTTCTTCGCTTTCTTGGCCTTGCGGCGACGGGCGCTGAAGCTATCCTCGTCGAGCGCTGTCAGCATCTGTTGATGCTTGTTGCCCGAACGGTGCGTTGATGCACGTTGCACTTCAGCTTTCTTGCCAACCTTCTTGTGACCGGCTTTGCGGCCACTGTCAGCAGCTGCTGCATTACCATCTTCCGTGCGTCGAACCGGCTCGCGATCCTTAGAATGTTTCTTCTTATCGGAGGTGCGGTCTTCTTTACCCATCTTCGCTTCAGCGCCGGCAACATCGCCTGCTGGAGCTACGCTAACGTTTGGCTGACTGAGCGCTGCGGCGCCTTTAGACGGCTCAGTACTGTCGGCTTCAGAATTCTGAACGCCTTGATTTTCTTTGGCTTTCTTTTCTAAAGACGCCTTCAAACGCGCCGCGTCAAGCGTCGCATCTTCTTTGGCACGCTGAGTGGCACGATCGTCTTCAACCTTAACAACCGGGACACCTGCACTGTCTAATTCTGCGCCTTCTACTTCATCGCGTTTCACATAGGTTCGTTTCTTGCGAACTTCGATGCTAACGGTTTTAGATTTAGAGCCACCGCCGGACTTTAAGGTCGTGGTGATTTTCCGCTTGAGGGTAATCTTGGTTGGGGCATCACTGCTCTCACCATGACTGCTCTTCAAATGCGACAACAACTTATGCTTCTGGTCGTCATTCACCGAATCTGATTCGTTCTTATGTGGTAAACCGGCCGCACCCATCTGAGTGAGCAGTTTTTCCACTGGCGTGCCGACGGACTCGGCTAACTGTTTTACCGTAACTTCTGACATAGAGCTCTCCTTACCGCCTATTCGTTTTCAAACCATGGTGCGCGAGCAGCCATAATGAGTTTGCCGGATTGTTCTTCTTCCAGACCCGTAGCTTCCATAAACTCATCAATGCTTAACTCTGCGACATCTTCCATGGAAACAATGCCTTTACTTGCTAATACAAGCGCTAAGTGTTCATTCATGCCTTCAAGGGCCAACAAATCTGCATGGGGCTGCGCAGATTCGAGTTCTTCTTCAGAGGCCAATTCCTGCGTGAGCAGTATATCTTTAGCCCGCTGGCGCAACTCATTAACCAAGTCTTCGTCAAAACCGTCGATTTCCAGCATCTCGCTAAGGGGCACATACGCCACCTCTTCCAGCGTGGTGAAACCTTCTTCGACAAGCGCAATGGCGATTTCTTCATCTATATCCATCTTGCTGACAAAATGACTAACGAGCTGTCCTACTTCCTGTTCTTGCCTGGCACCTGCCTCATCTTCGGTCATGACATTAATTGTCCAGCCCGTCAGTTCACTGGCCAAACGAACATTCTGTCCGCTCCGACCGATGGCCATCGCTAAGTTCTCTGCCGCGACGGCAACCTGCATGGAATTGGTTTCTTCGTCCATTACTATGGAGGCGACTTCTGCAGGCGCCATGGCATTAATAACCAACTGCGCAGGGTTGTCGTCCCAGAGAATAATATCGACTCGTTCATTGCCCAGCTCATTCGAGACGGCCTGAACACGTGAGCCGCGCATGCCGACACAAGCACCGATCGGGTCAATGCGCTTATCATTAGTCTTAACCGCAATTTTTGCCCGTAGACCTGGGTCACGAGCACAAGCGCGGATATCTAACAGCTCTTCTTGAATCTCCGGCACTTCTATACGGAACAATTCAATTAGCATATGGTTGCTTGATCGACTCAACTCAAGCTGGGGGCCGCGACCTTCAGGCTTGATGCTGTGCAGGACGGCTCGAACGCGATCCGACATGCGGAAATTTTCTCGACCAATCATCTGCTCTCTAGGCAACACGGCTTCAGCATTATTGCCCAAGTCGAGGATAAGACCTTCACGCGAAACCTTCTTGACCGTCCCGGACACCATCTCACCAATCCGATCACGGTAGGCATCAACGATTCGAGCGCGCTCGGCATCGCGAACTTTTTGCACTATTATCTGCTTGGCTGCTTGGGCGCTGATGCGGCCGAATTTTTCGCCTTCGATTTTTTCTTGATAAACATCACCCGGCTGTAAGGTTAGGTCAACCTCATGCGCTTCCTGGGTTGTCCACTCAGAACCGAGGGTAGGGACTCCGCTATTGTCCATTACTAACCAACGACGGAAGGTTTCATATTCACCGGTCTTACGGTCTATAACGACGTAAATATCGGGCTCTCCTTCGTCATTCAATCGCTTTTTCGCGGCGGTTGCTAAAGCCAATTCCATCGCGTCGAAAATTACTTCGCGGGAAACGCCCTTCTCATTTGCAACTGCATCTACGACTAGGAGAATTTCTTTACTCATCGTTTCAGCCCCTTCCTTTCGCTTGAGCGTAACCGCTCGTTGAATTTAAAATCATTATTAACTAAAAATTACTTAAAGTTCGGAATGACCCGACCTTTCTCGACACTTTCGATGGGCAGTAAAAACTCGACACCATCGACCGCCACAATTACATTTTCATCTTCAATACCGCCGAGCACGCCTTTAAAGTTTTTACGGCCTTCAAAGGCATGGCGCAATTTAATTTCAGCCCATTCACCAGTATAAGCGGCGTACTGTTCAATAGTGAACAGCGAGCGGTCCATACCAGGAGAAGAGACCTCAAGACTGTAGTTTCCAGTAATGGGATCTTCGACGTCCATTACGGCGCCAACCTGCCGGCTTACTTCCGCACAATGATCAACATGAATACCATCTTCGTGATCGATAAAGATCCTCAGCGTTGAAAACTTACCATTACGCAGATATTCAATACCCCACAGGGTAAAGCCCATTCCTACTATCACAGGCTCAATCAAAGCCTGTATTTCATCGTTTTTTGCCACGAATAACGCCTATTCTTACCTTGTAACATCATTCTAGAAAAATTCAGAATGACAAAAAAAGGCCAACTGCAGCAACACAACAGGGTACCTTGTGTCGCCAGAGGCCCATCCACACCAAGCGCACCAAAAAAAGCAACGCTCAAAAACCAAAAAACCCCTACATGAGGGGCCTTAAATACATCCTTTTTTCGAAACACCCCCAGGTATTTCAGCGCATGCTTCACAGCAGGCACTTTAACCAATGCTGCGCGGGATAAACCCACCCAGACTTTGATCATACAACGGCTTACCAAAGCAAACCGTTCCTTGCATCTCAATTGCCTGCGCAACCAAATTTGAAACGGTCCGCGCTCGGCGACGACCTTGATCGGCAATGCCGATTTGTTCGCCTGGTTTCGGGTTTTACGCCAAAACCCAATTGGTAGCGGGGGCCGGATTTGAA